>JBAZWR010000001.1:0-73776 GCA_041660325.1 Thermodesulfovibrionales bacterium
AAAAAAGGTAGTCTTCTGAAATAAAAAGGAATATTAATGGTTGAGAAAAATACTAATCCTGCAATACGAAAAAGGAAATTAAAAACCTGGGACTCACTTTTTAAAAGCCTCGATAAGTTTTCTGGTGATTTTATGAATGAAAGAATACAGCCCGAAGAGCAAATAAGAAACACAACAGTGGATATGCAGAAGAAACCATGAGCGTTGTAAAAAGAAAGAATTTGCCGGAGGGTTTGGAATTGAATGAGGCACTGGTAGCGTGAGAATGCATAATCATGCAGGGGCAGACCAATGTGTCTGCCCTGATCAGAAAGAAAATACACAAAACAGGGCAAACACACAGGTTCGCCCCTACAGAAAAAACAAATCAATGAAATATAAGGCAAACCGGATGAATGAATCGGCAACAACGGTATCATACGTAGGGGCGGGTTTGAAACCTGCCCCTACAACGAAACGTGCGGATTTGCCTGATGGGTGGAGATGGAAGACCATAGGAGAAATTTGTAATACAACCAGTGGCGGCACACCAAGCAGAGCAACAAAGGAATATTTTAAAGGGAATATACCTTGGGTCAAATCCGGTGAATTACCTGATGGTCTCATAATTGAAACAGAGGAATATATAACAGAAGAAGCAGTCAAGAATTCGAGCGCAAAAATATTCCCATCAGGGACATTGTTGATCGCAATGTATGGAGCAACCGTTGGCAAACTTGGTATTATTAATCGTGAAGCTGCAACCAATCAAGCTGTCTGTGCAATATTCCCTCATAAGGAATTAGACACAAAGTATCTATTTTGGTATCTAAAATCTCTTCGTGCTGATTTAATTTCTAAATCACTGGGTGGAGCGCAGCCTAATATAAGTCAAGGTATACTTCGCAATATACCTTTTCCTCTTGCCCCTCTCGATCAACAAAAACTTATCGTTGCTGAAATTGAAAAGCAGTTCTCCCGTCTGGATGAAGCTGTGGCTGCGCTCAAGCGCATACAGGCAAATCTCAAACGATATAAAGCCTCTGTTCTTAAGGCTGCTGTTGAAGGAAAATTGACAGAAGAATGGCGTTCCCGTAGGCGCGTATTGCAATACGCCCCTACAAAAGACGAAACCGGTGCGGATTTATTAAAACGCATCCTTACTGAAAGACGAAAAAAATGGGAAGAAGATTATGTCAACAAATATGTAGGGGCGCATGGCCATGCGCCCAAAGATGATTCGTGGAAGAAGAAATATAAAGAACCAGCTGCGCCGGATACATCAAAACTACCGGATTTGCCGATGGGGTGGGTGTGGAGTACGACTGATCAATTGAGTTGGTATATAACAAGCGGGTCGCGTGATTGGAAAAAATATTACAGTAATAAAGGCGTATTATTCATTAGGACGCAAGATATCAACAAGAATAAACTTGAGTTAGCAAATGTTGCGTATGTTGATCTGCCCGATACTGCGGAAGGGAAAAGAAGTTTAGTCGAATGTGAAGACATGCTCGTTATCATAACTGGTGCAAATGTAGGGAAAGTAGCATTAGTTGACAAAGATTTACCTGAAGCATATGTTAGTCAATCGGTAGGCTTAATGAAACTTTCATATAAAAATATTGCAAAATATCTTCATTTTGCAATGATTGCAGAAGGCGCTGGTAAAACTCAGTTGGAGAAAATGGTATATGGTATGGGCAGACCTGTATTGAACCTTGAAAACCTTCATGAGCTTCAGATTCCCCTACCTCCACACAATGAACAGCTTCAGATTGTTGCAGAAGTTGAACAGCATCTTTCAATAGTGAATGAAATAGAATATTCATTAGGAGATAATTTAAGTCGTGCTGAACGCCTGCGCCAGTCTATTTTAAAAAAAGCTTTTTCAGGGAAGCTCGTATGATAAAATTACAACGATACGAGACTTCACATCTGAAGGGTGCTCAGGAATCTCTTTGCACATAATAGAGGTCAGATTTAACGGCTTTTATCATGGGATTGCTGGGCTGCTGCAATCTCCTGCATCTTCTTTTTTATTTCATTAGTAAGTTTAGGATATTTGATATAAACGCCCTCTATAGCAGTAGAAGATGCGACGCACCGCTCGATCAAGAAAGCGCGGAGTTCAGGGTCTTTGAGATATGGATTTGTCTGTTTTAATGATTTTTTTGACATGTACTATTATACCAAAACCATGATATATAAAAGGGCGAGGGCACCTCGCCCCTACGGGGACGGTCGGTGGAAATATCACTATGACATACAACCCTGAAATCCATCACCGCCGATCAATTCGTTTGAAAGGATATGATTATTCACAGGCCGGAGCATATTTTGTGACGGTATGTGCAAAAGACCATGCATGTTTATTCGGTGATGTTGAACAAGGGGAAATGATTTTGAATGATGCAGGGAATATGATTAAGACATGGTGGTTAGCAATACCGGGTAAATATAGGCATGTTGAATTAGACGAATGTATGATTATGCCGAACCATTTCCATGGAATCATTAAAAATGTAGGGGCAGACCAATGTGTCTGCCCAGATTTATGTTTATGCCATGATCCATACGTCCCTGAAAATTCCAATGAAACCAGGGAAATGGGCGAACATGGAGACAACGGTGAATACACAGACAAGGGCGAACACATGGGTTCGCCCCTACCAAGGATAATACAATGGTTTAAAACGATGACCACAAATGCATATATCAAAAAGGTTCATGAGAAACTGTGGCCACCGTTTAATGGTAAATTATGGCAAAGAAATTATTATGAACATGTTATACGAACTGAAAAAGAATTTAATCAGATCAGGGAATACATTGTTAATAATCCAATACAATGGGAACTGGATACCGAAAACCCACAAAATACAAAAGGGAGTAAATTGAAAAATGCCTAACGGATCATCTGCGATTGTCCAAAAGCTCTGGAATTACTGTAACGTCCTCCGTGACGACGGGATGAGCTATGGCGATTATGTTGAGCAGCTTACGTATCTGCTTTTTCTTAAGATGGCTGATGAGCGGGCAAAGCCTCCTTATAATCAGCCGAATCAAATCCCTGCCAAATATGACTGGCAAAGTCTTCTGAAAAAAGACGGCGATGAGCTTTTTGATCATTACCGTCATGTCCTCGAAAGGCTTGGGAAGGAGAAAGGGCTTTTACGTCTCATATTTAACAAAGCCCAGAACAAATTTCAGGACCCAGCCAAGCTCCGCCGTCTTATTGTTGACCTGATTAATAAAGAAAATTGGTCGTCAATGAGTGCTGATGTGAAAGGGGATGCATACGAAGGGCTTCTTGAAAAGAATGCACAAGATACAAAATCCGGGGCTGGACAATACTTTACCCCTCGTCCACTCATTCAGACGATCGTTGATGTAATGGCCCCTAAGCCAAATGAGACGATTTGTGACCCTGCTTGTGGGACTGGCGGTTTTCTTATCGCTGCACATGACTTTATTGCAGATCATTACAGACTGACTAAGGATCAAAAAAGATTTCTCGATGAAAAAGCCTTATGGGGCTGGGAACTGGTACAGAATACTGCCCGGCTTTGTGCGATGAACTTTATGCTTCACGGCATCGGCGGTGACACCCTTCCTATCATAGTTATCGATTCATTAGCCGGCCACCCCGGAGATTATTTCGACATAGTTCTTACGAATCCCCCCTTCGGAAAGAAAAGCAGTATCACGATCGTAAATGGTGAGGGAAAGGCGGACAGAGAAACCTTGATTTATGAGCGTCAGGATTTCTGGGCGACAACATCGAACAAACAGCTTAATTTCCTTCAGCATGTGAAGACATTGCTAAAACAACACGGCCGGGCATCTATAGTCGTTCCCGATAACGTGCTGTTTGAAGGCGGCGCTGGAGAAACAGTAAGGCGTAAACTCCTTCATGAATGCGATGTGCATACACTATTAAGACTGCCGACAGGTTTATTTTATGCCCAGGGAGTAAAGGCGAATGTTTTCTTCTTTGACAAAAAGCCTGCCTCGGAAAAACCCTGGACAAAGAAGCTCTGGATCTACGATTTCCGGACAAACAAGGATTTCACTCTCAAGACGAATCCCCTCAAGCACAGCGATCTTGATGAATTTGTAAAATGTTACAACCCGGAGAACCGTCATAACAGAAAACCCACATGGTCCGAGAAAAACCCTCAAGGCCGCTGGCGGGCCTTTGATTACGAAGAACTAATCAACCGCGACAAGGCAAGCCTCGATATCTTCTGGCTGAGAGACGAAAGCCTCGAAGATTCCGACAACCTCCCCGAACCCGATATCCTCGCCCGCGAGATTGTCGAAGACCTCCAGGCTGCCTTAGTCCAATTTCAAGCTATTGCAGAAGATTTGGGAGAAACGGCCCAATAATGTGTGAAGATTTTCATGGCAACATATAGAGCAATGAAGAGAAGCAGGAGGGGACGTTGATGAATTAGTTGACTTATTAGATGTAATTCATGGCAAAACTTCCGAATGCATGTTTCGAATGATATTCTTTATTTTTGTTCACATGCCAGAGGCGCGTCTTTGCAGTCAACTAAATAATAGGCATCATATTTTATGCAACCTGTGAAAATACCCTGACTTCTTTCTCAAGGCGCTCACCGAGTGCATCGGCAGTAACGTCAAGGTCGTATTGAGACTGCAACCCAATCCAGAACTCCGAGGATGTTCCGAAGAACCGTGCAAGTCTGAGGGCCGTATCGGCAGTTATTCTTCTCTTTTCGAGGACTATTTCGTTTATTCTCCGTGCAGGCACACCGATATTCAATGCCAGTTTGTTCTGACTCAAACCCATAGGCTTAAGAAATTCTTCAAGAAGAACCTCTCCCGGATGTATGGGGTGCAATTTTTTCTTTTTCATATGCTTACTCCTTAATGGTAGTCGGTTATTTCGACATAATAGGCGTTATTATCTTTCCATACAAAACAGATTCGCCACTGGTCATTAATTCTTATGCTATATTGCCCGGCTCGATCTCCACTCAGCTTCTCCAATCTGTTCGATGGTGGTATTCTTAAATCATTTATATTCCGAGCATTATTGATCATTCTTAGTTTTCTCAGGAAAATTTGTTGTATATCTCCGGGCAATTTTGCCGATCTTTCCCTGAAATATACCTTCTCGGTCTCTTTGTCCCTGAATGATTTTATCACTTTCTTAGTTTATAACGCCACGCGTTAAACGTCAAGGGTTATAGTTTGGCGATCAGATTTGTCATATGGAACAATCCATAACGTTATAGTGCGTGGAATAGTGCGATAATGTAAAAGAGCAGGAGGATTTCATATCCAGAGTCGGAGGTATTGTAAAGAAAGACCATTATCAAAAGAATCGTCAATGGCACAAACCCCCATGCTGTTACAAACGCTGGTTCACACAATGGTATATTGACACCTGTTACGATATAGGTTACACTAAGTCCGGTGATAAAAAATATAAAGCATAAAGGGCTGAACAAATTATATGAATACGGGCATACAAAAGGAGTCAGGACAGAACATGTAGAACGTTTAAGGAAAATGCTTGCACTTCTTGAAACAGCGGAAACGTTTGATGACATGGATTTGCCCGGTTTGAAATTGCTTGAGTTAAAAGGGAATAGAAAAGGAACATATGCTGTAAGTGTCAGCGGAAATTGGCGTATTACATTTAAGCTTCAGGACGGAGACGTTTCAGATGTTGATTATGAAGATTATCATTAAAAGGAGAATATAATGAGTATGTACAATCCACCTCATCCCGGGGTAATTATAAGAGAATTTTGTATTGATCCTTTGAATTTGACCGTCACAGAGTCAGCAGCTTGTCTTGGTGTAACCCGTAAAACTCTTTCAGTGCTTTTGAATGGAAAAGCAGGCATAAGCCCTGAAATGGCCATAAGACTTTCAAAAGTTTTTGGGAGAACGCCGGAAGGATGGTTAAGACTTCAACTGCAGTATGATTTATGGAAAGCACGGAAAAGCATAAATATCCGGCATCTAAAACGAATAGCTGCCTGATATCCTTTAATAATTCGTCATTTTCGCGAAGGCGGGTCACCTCAGCGACTCGCCAAGGCGAGAATTCAGTCTTTTCAATAGGTTCTGTCCCGAAAGCTTTCGGGACCGGTCAAGCCGGAGGATGACAAAACCTGAGTTTATGGACAGACACTAATTAGTCAAGAACTTCCCCTTATTTCCTTGTTACTAAGTCTTAGTAATGTCATACCACGTCGCCTTACGGTCGCCGTGTTTCGTGAGATATCCCTTATAGCCCAAATGTCGTTAAATATGTCGTTAAATGTCGATAAGGATCAGGTTGCGCCGGGGCCGGAAGGGTTGTGATTTAACTTCATGCAGCTTTTTAAATTGTAGTTGTTGCAATTTGATCCGTCAGCCGGTAGAAAAATAGGACTCAGTTTAAATTTTGAACTCTAATCCTACGTTATATATAGAATTACCTGTATCTCTACACCAGCGAACGGCAGCAGTTATTGAATTGCTCATTAGGGTACTGTTTACCAGTATCTCTTGACCCTCTTGAAGAGGACGATGCGTTCTTATACACAATCCGGTATAACTGAAATCTTGAAGCAATCCTGTTGTAACTTCATCATCAGTATGAGGGAGGAGATAATACAGGATTATTTGAGAGCAATCGCATCTTGAATACTTTCTTTTCTCCAATTCCACGTTTTCCCTCTTATCGGACGGTTAATTGTCTTATATCAAAAAATTATCTATTTGTCAACTCCCATCCTCATTTTGAGGATGATGCGGCTTAATTGAAAAATTACTTATTATCATTTGAAAGATTCAATAACTCATTAGGTTTCCTGTATGCCGCCTTCAGGAAGAAGCGGACATTGGCTAAAACCTTTAAAACGAGGACTTCAATGATAAAAGTATCAATCAGAAATTAATCTGTTGGAAGGAATTTTGAAGGTGTTTAAATAATGAAGGCTGATTTCGAGCATTTATTTCTTCATTAAATTGGATACCTATAAAATAAGTATTGTCTATTTTTTTGTTGCGTATAACACATCCTTCAATGGAATTAGTTTTTAATATGCCATCTGCAGATATGAAATTAATGGTAATTGAAACAGATGTTTTAACTTTTATTGAATTATAGGAATACAATCCAATTCCTCGTAAAGATATATTAGCTATCACAGTTTGAATTGAGTGAATCTCGCCTTTCTCTTCCAATACAAGTGCGGCAAGACCCGATATGGGAACTCGTGTATACCGACGCTTATTTATCATATTTTCCATCCTAAATGTAGCACATCCCGGATAGTATTTCAATGCATTTATACAAATGTAATCTTTTATAACCCTACCTTAACATGTCTTTTATCTTCTTTTCCGGGAACCGGTTTGTACTATAGTGTGTTTTCCCCGCTATTATTATCGGCGATAAAGTTATCGTTGGGTTTCATGAAAACAAAATCAATCCGGCATTGGGCCTATAAGTTTTAAAGAAAAGGTGGTAAAATTGAAAAATGGAGTTCATTGGTAACGGTGCGGCATTAGGCAATAAATTTAAAGGAGGTTATGAAAAAATCGATAAGGAAAAAGTTTTTAGCGCAATAGAAAAGAAATAATTGTCTTAGCAGGCATTCCGGAATAGCATAATAAAGCGGAGATTTTTTTACTCAGGAAAGGAGGCTGTCAATGAAAAAATTAATCGTTCTTGTATCATTTTCTATTCTCATTTCATGCTGGGGGTTCTTAGATGTATCATTTGCAGACACGGAATCCTGTGTAAGCTGCCATCGGGGCGTCACGCCGGGAATGGTGAAAGACTGGGAAGCGAGCAACCACAGCAAGAAGGGGGTGACCTGTTCAACATGCCATGGGGACAAACACACCGGCCCGCAGAATGTTGAACTTGCCCAACTTCCGGATGAACACCTCTGTGCTCAGTGCCACAAAAAACAGTTTGATGAATTTGCAAAAGGAAAGCACAATTTTGGATGGACTTCGATGAATGCTTTGCCGATCACCCATGTTGAACCCGATGAACTTATGGAAGGCGGGAGAGGATGCGGCGGCTGTCATAATATGGGGATCAAAAGCGAGGACCAGAAAAAAGAGCAACGCGCGAAAGGGTATCGATATCAAAATAATTCTTGCGATGAATGTCATACCAGACATACATTTTCTAAAAAAGAAGCCCTTGATCCCAGGGCCTGTCAGCAATGCCATATGGGATATGATCACCCACAGTGGGAGATGTGGAGCAGCGCAAAACATGGATCGAGATGGCACGCTAAGGATTCAGGGAATCTCCCGGCAGACGCTCCGGCTCCAAAATGTCAGGATTGCCATATGTCAAATGGCAGCCATGAGAACAGAACAGCCTGGGGATTCCTTGGCGTGAGGCTGCCGCTGCCTGAAGATGCTCAATGGAAAGCGGACCGGATAACCCTGCTTAAGGCGCTTGGAGTGCTCAATCCGGAAACGGGGCAACCTACCGCTCGCCTCGATGCAGTAAAAGCAGTAGATTTGGCTCGTTTAACCGAGGAGGCATGGAAAACCGAACGTGAAAAAATGATAAAGATTTGCAGTCAATGTCATTCTTCACGATATGCGCGTGAACAACTTGCAATGGGTGACTCCATGATGCAGAAAGCGGACAGACTACTTGCCGAAGCAATAGAGATAGTTGCCGGTCTATACAAAGAAGGTATCATCAAAAAGCCTGATAATTATTCCTTTGCTTATCCGGATTTCCTGTACTTCATGCAAACAGGCGGTGGAGACACGGCAAAACTCTCCTATATTGATCAAGTTCTCTTCCAGATGTATATGAAGCACCGCATGAGAACATATCAGGCTTTCTTCCATGTCAATCCTGATTATGCATATTGGTATGGCTGGGCAATGATGGTAAAAGACCTTGGAGAAATTAAGGAACTTGCGCAAACAATGAGGGCAACGCATAAAAAATAAATAATTCTCTCATAGAGTAACAAAAAAGGGCGGGCTAAAGATCCCGCCCTTTTTTGTTTGTTTAATCCAGCAATCTCCGATTCTAAATCTGTAAGTGACAAATTTGGGGTCGGTTAACTTTAGTGAATAATTAATGGGTCAAAGGTTCTTCTACGCAGTACACCTGCAAGCATGAATAGTTGCATGTGATAAATAATAATTATTTCTATTTGTACTATGTGGTTGTGAGTTAGAAGCTATTTTTCGGCAAGCGAAAAGAGTGTTTGCGACATCTTTGAAACAAAAAAGTAATTTCTTTTGACAAAATTGTCTAAAAATGATATAAATTTAGTATGAATTTTTTCTTTACCGCTCGACATATTGAGTCGATTTTCGGCATCAATAGGAAAATACTTTTCTATTGGAAAAAGATCGGACTCATTACTCCATCTGAGCTGACAAATGGAGGCCATGCGCGCTACACTTTTTCTGATTTAGTCGCGATCAAGACAATAAATGCATTGCGAGACGCAGGTATTAGCACAAACCAGATCAAGAAAAATGTAGTGGCGTTAAGAAAAGAGTTTCCAAATGCTCAAAACGTGTTGGCGGAAAAATCATTATATGTGGTTGGTAAAGAAATTATCGTGGCTGATTCCATCGCTGGGTTTAATCCCATTTCAAAGCAATGTACTTTCATAAACAATAATGATATGAAGGCTTGGGTTATCGATATGACAGTGAAGCAATTCTCGATACCAATTAAAGAAGAAAAAAGAAAAACAGGAACGGGGTAATGTTCACTTTAGAAGAATTATGCATTGAGATTACAGGTAAATGTCTTATGCATTGTCGGCATTGTTCGTCCTCTTGCACTGAGTCCAATTTATCTTCACTCTCCTATGACTGCATCTTAAGAATTTTCGATGAAGCTCGCCTGCTTGGTACTAAGACGATAGAAATATCAGGTGGCGAACCATTATTGCATCCTCGAATTCTGGATATCATAAGAGAAGCAAAGAAGTATTTCGAGGTCCGACTTTATACTTCAGGCTTCCTCGGGGATTGCGAAGGTATTCCCACACTATTAATATCTTCTATGGCCTCTCTGGGCCTTGATCGAATAATTTTCAATCTTCAAGGAGCATCTGCTGAAATTCACGAGCAAATTACGATGACACCGGGCAGCTTCGAATGTGTGATTGCAAGCATAAGGCAGGCAAAAGCCGCGGGACTATGGACAGGCGTGCATTTCGTTCCGATGCTTCCCAATGTCAAAGAGATTGGAGCGCTCGCTGAACTTTGTAGGGCATTCCGTGTCGATGAGCTTGCCATTCTTAGATTCGTCAATCAGGGTAGGGGCTCTATTAACAGCGGCGAGCTTGAACTTGCAAATGGCGATTTCCAGGCTCTAGTAATGGATATCGTTCGAGAGAAGAGAATGAGTGATAGCTTGTACTTAAGAACTGGCTGTCCGATGAACTTTTGCTCATTTGTTGACAGCGATATTAGACCAGTTAAGTGCAAGGCTGGGTTGTCAACACTGCTTATCAATTTTGATGGTAGAGTTGTGCCCTGCCCTGCGTTTAAACAAGAACAGGCATTTACGATAGGAAATATTACGCAATCTTCCCTCACCGATCTTTGGCATCACAGCGATCGATTGCGACAACTAAGAACTTTCGATTTTCGCAGAATTCGTGTATGCAATGAATGCAATAGACTTGATGTTTGTCAGGGGCGTTGTATGGCACAAAGATTTTATGCAACCGGCTCTATTTATGAAGGCCCTGATCCATTGTGTCCTTATAAACAAGACAAATCATTGTCGAAGAAAAAGGAAATAGGTTCTTCAGTGCTGGAATTTAGTGGGAGAAAGTAAGATTCCTTGGCTGGTTGAACACGGCCCCCTTTTTGACTTGCAATACATGACTGAAATTTCCATCTTCAATGGGTTTGTCAATTGTATTTAAAAAGAGAAATCCATGATTAAGTGCCCAATTGAGTTTGATGATTTAAAACTGCTCAAATTCCTGACAGAAGGCTTTGATGACGCCTCTTTTTTGTCCGGAGAAACTCAAAAATATGTGTTAAACATAAAACAAACACTCGGGAAAAGATCTCAAAAGACTTTAAAAAAAAATGGCTTTAAATCTATATTTAACCCATCACGAAAAGACAGCATTGATGTCCTAGACTTTTGGGAAAGACTAATAATCGATGCAATAAAGTATCTTAAATGGCATGATTCTAAAGAATTTACGAAGCCAGATGAAATTGGAGATAAAAAAAATGCGTATGATAAAATCAGCGAGGGCTCTTTAGGCGTATATAATTTAAAAGATTACTTTAAGGCTTTTATTGAATTTGAGCGCTTACTGTATGGCGCCGAGCAATTCTATCGCGATCATGTATATCATATTTTGAAAGTCTGGCTTATCGGCCAATATATCATAAAGAATATTATGGATTGCGATTTTCCTGTCTCGATAGTTGAGGATGATGAAAAACTTGCCTCCAATAAGTTCCCTTGCTCAGCGAAGAATGACGGCACTCTTTATGCTGGTGAGGAAGATGCTATCTGGTGTTTGATAGCGTTGACACACGATTTGGGGTATCCACTTAGCAAAGTGGAGAACATAAATACGAGCCTGAGAAAAATGATGCAATATTATGCTAAAACTGGGCTGGAAGAATTTTCCTTTTCTTTCCCTCAGCAGAATCAGTTCATTAATGACGCAATATTGAAATACATTAGTTCCAGGATTGAGTGTATACCTCGTAAAAATGATTTGGGGAATCACTACGATACTCATATTCAAGCAAAGTTCTACCTCAAGTTTTCTCGATCTTTCGAGCTTTTCAAACACGGTCTTATCAGTTGCATAGTTTTGGTAAAGAATCTAATATATTTTCTAGAAACGAATTTTGATCATAATCCTTCAACTAATCTAGGCGACGCAGAAGACGCTCGGCAATTTGTAATTCGTAGGGAGATTTTGAGAGCAATTGCGTCACATACATGCGAAGAAATTTATCATTTTGAACCTAATTCTTTCTCGTTTATTTTGTTGCTTGCAGACGAAATACAAACATGGGGAAGACCGACCTTTGAGGATATGGCACTCGGTACTGATAAGCAGTATACTGTGACGCTGAATGAATTCAGCTATAATCGAGTCTCATTTACCATGAAATGCAATAAAAAGCGCGGTGAGAAGCCTATCTCTTTGCTTGGGCTTTTCAAAGAAAAAGCGGAATTGTTTAAGAAAATATTAAGAGTCGCAGTCGATACATCTCAACGACAATTTACTTTTGATTTTTCCATAATTGACGAATTAGATGAAAAATATGAATTCATTGCGAGGCCGCGCGATCGAGCAGAAATGAGAATTAATGGCTCTGAAATTGAACACAGGGATTTGCAAAAGTTAGTGGAGATTCATAAGAAGAATATCTTCGACTTCAAGAAAACCACAACAAAATATATCACAAAGTTTAAACTTAAGAAGCGCTCCTGACAAATGATCATGAAAGAATTTTCTGACATCTCACTTGTGAGCTGTCTCTACTCGCATATCGTACCGCGTAGTTATTTCATAATGAATTCGTTTATCCCCCATTTCGGCGGATACCAGTAATCTATTGGTTGTGGATTCATGCGATATTTCTGCTTAATACGCATTCGCCTTGAAAGTCCTTTAAACTGTGGATGTTTTATTCGAGCGTATTTGTCGACTTCACAAAACAGGTTTTGACAGTCTATCAGATGTAAAGGACGTCCCCAAAGTGTTTGGAACTTAATCCCTAATCGAGAGCACTCTTCTTCTTGACGATCAACCATGCATTTGATTAAATCAATCTCTGATAGGCCCCCATAGTCTGAAAAGCATTTACGAATGCCGTCCTTCGCACCTGGACCAGGCATAACAAATGAGTTTTCACTATAGTCAATTAATTCACTGTAATTAATATCAATAGCGTATTGATAAGCGAGAAAATCTCCGATCATTGGGTATCCTCTCAATAATTCAAATACATGTTGCATTGATTTTGCGTTGCAGATATGATTCGGCAAGTTGTCATGCATCATTTTTTCAATTAGCTTTAAATGATTGCGATGTTTATATTTATGTCCAAAACTTCCGGAGCCAGAAGGCATGATGTAAGCAGCTGAATAAATGCTACGCCGTTCTTCCAATGCCTTAGTTAAAATCCGGTCATAGTGAATAAAGTCGTATTCTTTATAAGATATTTCCCCAATTTTTTCTCTAAGCATTTTCCATGTTTCGATTTTGTTAAATGTCTTAAATAAAATAATCCGAAAAAAAACCTCATTAGGACTTTGATCGCCTTCATAAATTACATGTCGAATTAGATATTGGCTTACTCGATCGGAAGCCCTATAAGCATTTGTAAACTTATAGGTTTGCAGAATGGCATCTTCGGTTAAGCATCCATCATTTCTGTAAAGCCTATTGAAGAAAATAGACTGTCGTTCGGTTGCAAATTTCCAATATGTATCAAATACTGGGGTTATTTTAGTAGGCAACCACCGGTCATACAAATTTTTTGCTTTTCCAACTGGGTAAATAGAAGCAGCTTCTCTTCCACCATCAAGCCCTTCGTCGAACAAATTCATAACTATGTCATTGTATTTTTTCATCGCACTCTATCATTATTGGAACGTATAAAAGGGGGTACATCCCAATGGTCATATTATAACAGCAGATAATATGGAAGGTATCCCTACTTTCCCTCCAGATGTCTAAATTAATAATATTCGATCTTGACTTTGGCATGATAGCAAGAGCTAAAATAGCTCATATTGTTGGGGAAACCCAGATGGGGCATTGCATATCGACCTGAAAAACTTCGATCTGGCAAATATATCAAATCAAGCAGTTGTGAGGATCTCGATCTTATAATGGCGAGGCAGGCATGGCCAGAGTATAGCGAGGGGATAAAATGAGTGACAATAAGACGAAGAACGTTTTCATCAGTCACCACCACAAAGATGATGTCCATGTGGACAAGTTGACAGACTTGCTTGGGAAGAAAGGATTTGAAATAAGGAATAGTTCCATCCGAGCAAAACCCGCAAACCAGAAGCGTTTAGATAAGGGACTTGTCAAGGATGCAACAATTAAACGTCTGCTCAGAATGAAAATATCTTGGGCAGGATCGGTTATAGTCCTTATTGGTAAGGAGACCTATTCACGCCCGTGGGTAAACTGGGAAATTGAGCAAGCGCATAGTCAGGGAAAGAAAATCATAGGTGTTTACGAGAATGGACTAAAAGACAAAGTTGATCTTCCCCAATCTCTTGAGAAGTATAGCACATCAATTGTTGGCTGGGATTCCGGGGCAATTATGGCTGCCATTGAAGGCGAACCAATCTTTCAAAACCCTGACGGAACACCTTCACCCCGGAAAGATGGTTCTCATGCTGTATGTTAGACGAATCCAGAAAATACCTCTACATCTATGTTGTCGCTCGAGATTTCGGTTTTGCACCAAACCCTTTTCATGGATACTGCACGTTGGCGACATGTAAACCAGGGATCAGAAAAGTTGCTCAAATTGGAGACTGGGTGATGGGCGTTGGTGGGGCGCGTTTACATGCGACGGGACGGTGTATATATTTGATGAATGTGTCAGAGATTCTCACTTTTGATACATATTGGTCTGATAGCAGGTTTCGAGTTAAAAAACCCGTCCGTAATGGAAGTCCTGTGATGATGGTTGGGGACAACATATACCACAAGAACGTCATAACAGGTAAGTGGGTACAAGAGGATTCGCATCATAGCAACCCAGATGGCTCCACGAACATTACGAACCTTCAGACTGATACAATGTCTGTTAATGTTCTTGTTTCCAGCCACTTCTATTATTTCGGCAGACAAGCTCCTGTTGTGGACCTCTCAGCTATCAATTATAAGAATGTAAGGAACTATGGTAAGAGGTTGATAGAAGAGGCCAATGTGGTTGCCTTTGTCAATAATATAGAAGACACTTATCGGAGAAAAAGGAACATTGTTATTGCTGACCCTTTTGATTTTGGGCAGGCAGCAAAGCGAGTCGATCAGGGTTCTGGAAAGATTGAGTGAGTAATACTGAGTGCAGGGCATTGTTCAAGGTTACCGGTTTCTCAACACATTACAACTTAGGCATCCTCCATTTCAGTCATATCTTCGACATCCGCCAACTCAGACAACATCCTTGTGTAAGCCCTAAGTTTGTTCTGAAGTTGAAACAGCTCATCTCTAAACTCAGTACATTTATCTTTATCAATAAAGACTTCCTGTTCACTGAGGCGGTGCCATTTTGCCGTAAAGGGCCTGATAACCTGATTAAGGACTATGATGGCAATTTTCGTGAAGTTCTCAGCCTTGCGTCCATGTTCTTTCAGAGTGGTCCTAGTCAACTCAAAGATCTTGTATACGCTTTCAAGCGCAGCCTCTTCTATGCCGTGCTCTTCCGGTAGTCGTTGTGTCGTAATTCTTGTTAAGAGTTCGACATATAGATCCCATGCTGCATTCTTGTCATAGTCACTTGGTTCCCACTCCATTTCCAAAATGGGAGTTTTCACCCTGAGGCCGGTCATGCCCCATTTCTCGAAGAGTTCCTTCATTCGCATTTTCTATCCCCCGTTAGCCATCGTCTTAAAGTGATGGCTGTGTTTTCTGTGTGATTCCAAACAATCCATCCATCGTTAGCGGTGACATCCTTAATTTTCCCCCAGACAATGCGTTGGCACAAACCAAGATACTCTGTCTCGGACCATTTCTGTTCATACGATTTTTCTGCTGTTGGGAACGGGGCGACAGGCCAGTGCCCTTTTTCGCAGTCTGATAGACCCAGCTCCCAAGATATCCAGTTACTATCCTTGCTGCTTGTGGTAACAAACAGCAAGGATCTGCTGCAGATTTTGACACTTCCGCGTAAGATGTCCGCTGTTTCTCGATTCGGGGTATTAGGTAGGCTATCGTCTTCGCTGTCAACGTAGACTCGACCACCATGGTTCTGGAGGATGGAGATAACAGCCGGTAAATGTTCATTATCTTTGGACGAATGAGAGAGGAACACTTGCTTGCCAGTTAGGGAGCGAGAGGCTTCACTCAAGATAACTGCTTTTTGCAGTTCTCTATTAAAGCGGCTTAAATCATTAAAAGTGGCAAATTGTGGCATTTCTCATTCATCACATGTCTGGCCAACTGGTCGTTTTAACCTGCCATTAACTAAATACTGATATCGAAAACGACTGATTCCCGGCGGTCAGATTGAAAAACGATGGTATCCATGACATGTTCATCAAATAGTTTCCCCTGGTTACTTCCCCACTAAGACAGTAATGTTATACCTTTTCGGTAAGAGTATCGTCAAGGACGATTGAGAACGTCGCACCGAAAGTCTGAGAAGCGCACCATTTCTTTACTATGTGAAGCCCTTAACTGATACTTAATATGACATGTTTGTAACCTCAAATCTAATCTATTACAGTTTATTCCGGTGACTGATGTATTTTTTCCATTTGCCGAGACAAGCGGGTATCTGTTGCTCCTCCGGCAAAAATAGAGTTTGAAAAGATTTCACAAATTGCGATTGTGGAGAGGAAGGGGTAAAATAGATTATTAAAATTGAAGGAAAAAGCTTATGAGCGCAAAAGGAGCAACTGCCGAAATATTTCTCACAGCATTTAAGACAATGGCAAAAAAGAACAAGATATATTTCTATTAAAAATATTAAAAGAAAAGAAATTTTGTGAAGACCTGATAGACATGGCTATAGCTGAAAGCAGGGTAAAGGACAGAAGCAGGTCGTTCAGAGATTTATTAAAAGAACATGGGAGTCAACTATGACATTAAATATCGTATAGGCAAGGATTTGGAGGCAGAGGAGGAATAAGTGCTAAAATACAAAAAAGGAGGGCATTATGGGAACGAATAGCAAAGAGCTTTCAGCGAAGATTAAATCTTTGCCGGACAATGAGAAGATTGAACTGGTAGATTCTATCCTGATGCAGCTCGACAAACCAGACCCTGAAATTGACCGCATTTGGGCTGAAGAAGCAAGAAACAGATGGAAAGCGTATAAGGCAGGTAAAGTAGAAACGGTTTCTTATGAACAGGTAATGAAAAAACATAGCGCCAGATGAAAGTTCGTTTTTTAATACCTGCACAATCTGAGGTTGACGATGCCGTTGCATGGTATGATTCCCAGTCATGCAGCCTCGGCACATAATTTTTGGATGATCTTGATCGTACAGTCAGAAGAATCGTGGCATATCCCCTTGCAAGCATAAAAATAGAAGAGGGTCTTCGGCGCTGTCTTTTATCAAGATTCCCATATGGCATAATCTACGGCATTGATTCTGAAACTGTCATTGTAATCGCAGTTGCCCATCTGCACAGAGAGCCACGATATTGGATTGACAGATTGCTTGATTCTAAAACTAAATGAAGAAAATAGTGCCTTTCTCAACCTTCAGCAATGCTGAAATCTTAAAGCAACATAAGGGCGCCTTTCTTTAGAGCATC
This sequence comes from Thermodesulfovibrionales bacterium, assembly GCA_041660325.1. Classification (GTDB taxonomy): domain Bacteria; phylum Nitrospirota; class Thermodesulfovibrionia; order Thermodesulfovibrionales; family SM23-35; genus DYFC01. The sequence continues at coordinate 17,469 of JBAZWR010000001.1, forward strand.
GGGTCAATCTTCATTATTCACACAATTCATTTCTGAAAGAAATATGCAGAATTGACAAGTTACGCAAAAACGTTTACTTCTGTGAGAAAGCAAAAGAGCTATCCGGGAGTCTTCGTTAAAGCTTGAGAGAGAAATACGGTAAAGGTTACAATAATTTATGCGCTTAATACTTTTTGATATAGACGGAACATTGATTGATTCGGGCGGGGCGGGGGTCCGTTCGCTGGACCTCGCATTCAGGAAGGTCTTCTCGGTTCTCAATGCCTTTCAGGGTATAAGCATGGCGGGCAAGACGGACACTCAGATAATTAAAGAAGGCTTGATAAAACACGGGCTTTCAATGGACGATTTTGATGCGATTATTGAAGCCTATCTTTTGCATCTCCGGCAAGAGATACGGAATGACGGAAAACATACAAAACCCGGTATTTATGAGATATTAAAGCAATTAAATCCCATGGAAGATATCGGATTAGGACTTCTCACGGGAAATCTTGAACAGGGCGCAAGGATAAAACTTGAGCCATTTGATCTCAATAAATATTTCCCTTCAGGGGCGTTTGGAAGCGACGATGAAGACAGGAACAAACTTTTGCCTTTTGCAGTAAACAGGTTTGAGAAAATTTTTAATAAAAGGATAGATATTGAAAAAAGCATCGTGATTGGCGATACCCCCCGCGATGTCGAGTGCGCCCATATCTACGGCGCCGTCTGTATCGGCGTGGCTACCGGCCCGTATTCCATTGACGAGCTGACAGAAGCAAAGGCGGATTATGTGGTAAAGGATTTGTCGGACCATATGGGCCTGCTTAGATCGCTCAACTTTTTGTTTTCCTGAATTATCCCGACAGATTTTTCACCCGCTCCTTCAGTTCATTGACAAAGAATTGGTAGTTATCGGTACCCGCCGGTTTCTTCGACATATCTGCATTGTATGGAAATAGCGGTTTCCCAAAGGCTACTTTTATCTGCCTGAATTTGGGCCATGCTGCACTCCTCGGCAAGGCTTCAAATGAGCCTTCGATATATGCAGGGATGACGGGTATATTCAACTCTATGGCGAGTATGCCTACGCCTTTCTTGAACTCCATAAGTTTCCCGTCAAAGGACCTGCCTCCTTCAGGGAAAATCAGAAGCGATTTTCCGTTTCTTAATACATATGATGACATCTGCAGGGCTTTATTGAGATATTTTTCCTGGTCGATAGGTATAACGTTGGCAAGCCTTGCAAAGGATTTCCCGGCATTGCCGGTAAAATATTTCTGAATGCCCAGGGTATATAAGTCCCTGAATGTTTTTGACGGCATTCCCGAAACAACTGCAAAGGCGTCGAGATAGCTTGCATGGTTCGGTGTGATGATATACGGCCCTTGTTCCGGTATATTGTGAAGACCCTCGGTTTTCAGGCTGAAAAATATTTTTGAGACGATCTTTACTAATTGCAGCCCCATGAATATAATCAGCCGGTCAAATGAATTGTGATGAAACCCGACCTTTTTTCTGTCATTAAAAGGAGGTTCGGTTGTTAAAATGTCTTTCCAGGCCGGCATCTTATTAACAGATCTGATTCCGCCGGAGTCATATTCCTTAATCCTCACAATTAATTCTGCAACCGTCTGCGCCTCCGCAGTCAGGGTTTCAGGCAGTTTCATCGAGAAAACCTTTTCGAGCATAACGACAAGTTCGATCTTGGCCAATGAGTCGAGCCCGAGATCAAGCTCAAGATTATCCGTTGCCTGAATAGGAATTTTTTCTTTTAAAAGAGGCCGGATACATTCGGCTACTTTTCCACCTATTTCATCCTGTATCAGGCTTTGGTCTTCTCCCTTCTCTCTCTGCTCCTTATCCTTAGCCTGCAGCAGGTCTTTGACCATAAACCTCCGGATTTTTCCAAGCGGGGTCCTTGGCAGAGGTTCGGGATACAGAGTGTATCCTTTAAGCCTCATGTATGACGGCAGATGGGTGGAAGCATTATTTATCTCCCATTTCAGGGCTTCCTGTATATGGCTGATCTGCGCTGTTTTGGCATATTCCGTATCCGGAACGATAACCGCCTGAAGGGATTCGATCATTCCTTTCTCCTCGACTCCCATTACGCATATCTCTTTGATCAACGGTATTTTCAGATACTGTTTTTCGACCTCATCCGGATAGATATTCTTCCCCGAACTTAAAACGATCACCTCTTTTATCCTGCCGGTTATAAAGAGATAGCCGTCATTATCAATGTACCCGAGATCTCCGCTGTGGAACCATCCGTCTTTTAGAACATCGGATGTTGCTTCCGGGTTTTTGTAATATCCTTTCATCACCATCGGGCCTCTGATAATAATCTCGCCTTCCCGCATAATACCCGTCTCTTTACCGCTTTCAGGGTCGATTATCTTTATCTCTGCCGATGGTAAAGGCTTCCCGACAGAAGCCGGTTTCCTCTTTTCAATCGGATTAAAGGCGACAACCGGAGACGTCTCTGTAAGGCCGTACCCTTCAAGTATTGTCAACCCAAGCGCCTCAAGGTCTTTCATAACCTGCGGGTCGAGCTTCGCGCCGCCGCAGGCGGAGAACCTGAACTTCTCGCCGAGGGATCTGTGGACTGATTTAAAAACAACCTTGCCGAGGTTTATGTCGAATTTTCTCCTCAGCGTTCCCGAGATATTCAATATCCTGAACATTATTTTCGGCAGCGGTCCGGGCAATCGGCTGATCTTGTTAAAAATACCGTTCCGTATCAATTCAAGCAACTGAGGCACGCTGACAAGCATGGTCACGCCGAAATCTCTCATTGCAGCCATAAGGTCGGGACCTTTCAGGCTTTGAGGATAGGTGATGGCTGTTCCCAAAAAAACGGGAAGGATGCAATTGCCCAAAAAAGGATAGGTATGATGCAAAGGAAGCACTGAAATAACACTGTCATCATGCGAAAGGATCCCCGCCTCAATAAGCGAATCGGCGTCCGAACAGAAATTCTTATGGGTAAGCATAACCCCTTTTGGTTTGCCGGTCGTACCGGATGTATAGATGATAGATGCAAGGTCTTCCTCTGAAATATCCGGATATTTGCCTATATCGGGCGTCTGCAGGATTTTATTGAAGTCAGGTGAGTCAAAATTTATTTGAACAACTTGCGGCTTGCCGGGTTGTTTTAATGCTTTTTTGACATTTTCTTCCGTTTTAGAGCTGTGGAATATGACCTTTGCTTCGGAATCGTCAAGCAGGTTTTTTATTTCATTCGGACCAAGCTGTACATCAATAGGTACGCCTATGCCGCCTGACATAGACAGCGCCAGATATGCCGTGCACCATTCGGGTCTGTTTTCGGAATGGACCGCAACCCTGTCGCCTTTTTGAATGCCGCTATTAATAAGATGGGATGCAATCGCTTTGGTATTGCTCAGAAGCTCATGGTACTTAATGCTTTTCCATTCCCGATCGAAATAGTTGAAGGCAATCTTGTCCTTATATTCCCCGGCGGATTTTAAAAATATTTCCGGAATAACTTTTTTAACCATTATTCATTATCCAAAAAAACCCTTGAAATAGCAATGGATTCGGAGACAACGGGGAGGGTGTTTAAATATGTCCTTCCGGATTCTGCTTATGCCCAATGCAGCAAAAATGCTGATATAAGGCATTACAGGTATTTTGAATCGAGGGTACCCAACAAATCCCGGAATAAAAGCGAGATATAATATCAGAAAAAACATAGCGACGGTTATGAACCTGCCTGTTCCTATGTTTAAAGACCCCCTTAAGGCGAAAACTATTCCGAATAATGAAAGTCCCATGATAAACGCATCTATCAGAAAGGCAAGCAACTTCACTATCGATACAGGATATCCCGTCAGCTTTTCAAAATGCGGGGGATAGGGGCATAGTGTCCGGCCTATCCCTGCGGTATGAGACAACAAAACAAGGAGGATGTTTTCCTTTATAATTAGTTTTCCTTCTTTTTTTAAGATTGCGAGCTTTTCAGTATCCTCATTTACTCCACTTGGAGATTCTATCTCCCATCCATGTTGCTTTTTTACCCTCTCCCAGAAATACATTTGGTATTTATACAATGGCTCGTTAATACTTGGCTGAATTATTGATAGAAGGTTATCTTTCATCATCAGAACAGTTGGAGCTTCAAAACAAGACATATTTTTATCCTTAACCGTGGCTATCCCAAGGTATTCATACTGCTGATAGTTTCTGACATACCACGGGATGAGGACTATATAAAACGAAAACAAGAATATCAAACAATTAATCAATCTGTCTCTCAACCGGGATCCACTCATAAAGACAAAAGCTGCCAAAAGCAATGGAAGATACAATGCTATCGGCCTGCAGAGAACCCCCACCCCGAGAAAAACAGACGATGCGATAAGATATCCTCTTTTTTTATGATTGAGGAAAAGGATAAAGCAATATACTGATACAATAAGAATAAACGCAAAGAGCGTTTCAGAAAGAAGCATAAGGGAGTAAAAGACGGAAAACGGACTGACGGCATAAAAACCTCCTGCTACATATGCATATGATTTCTGTCCGGAAATCTTAAGAAAAATCAGGACGACAAAAATAGCAGTTAGACTGTCTATGAAAATCTGTGCCGCGATAACAGCTTGGGGGAAATGACCAAAAACTGCATAGACAAGGGCAATAAAGGACGGGTATACAGGTGTCCTGAAGACACTTGGGAAGGTATATGAACCAAGCAGGCTTTCAGCAAGTTTTATATATATGTCCGAATCAATATCAAAAAGCCTTTCAGGATGGTTATAGGCAAAAAGGAAAAAAGCCGTCCTTAACGTGATGGAAAATAAAAAGATAAGGCTCACATGTTTTGTTGATATAGAGCGCTCTTTCATTTACACAAAGTTCCGTTCAGCACTATCATGCTACCTCAATATTCTTTCAAATATCTATGATTATGTTCTTAATTGTATGTGTGATTCAAAGTATGTTTATTAATTTAGTATTATATATTAATTGGATAGGATCGATATTTCGATTAAATATATAGATAGATATTTTATCTGATAAAATTTTAGAATTAATATTTACATAATCTGCAGCCTTATGAGGGTTAAAAAAACATGAGAGTTCTAAGTTTAGGTTGTTCCGGCTTTATCGGTTCACATCTCACAAGAAGGCTGCTGGCGGAAGGTCATTCCGTGAACGGCATAGATATATACGACGATAAAATAGAAGAATTCCTTAGTCACGACAATCTCAATTTTATCAAGTGTGATATTAGAAATCCCGGGTTTAATATGGATGAAATTATCTCGGATGCCGATGTCGTTATTGACCTTATAGCTTATGCAAATCCCGGACTTTATATAAAAATGCCTCTCGAAGTTTTCCGGCTTAATTTTACCGAGAACCTTAAGATCGCCGAAGCCTGTGTCCGTCAAAACAAACGGCTCATCCAGTTTTCGACTTGTGAAGTGTATGGCAAGACCGTGGTAAGCATACTGAAAGATGAATTGCGGAATCCTGAAGACCCGAAATATGCATTATTCTCGGAGGATAAAAGCGACTTTATCCTCGGGCCTCTGAAAAAGCACCGATGGATTTATGCATGCGCCAAGCAACTCCTGGAACGTGTTCTTCATGCTTACGGCATTGAACACGGCTTTAACTATACTATTATTCGTCCTTTCAACTTCATAGGACCCAAGATTGATTATCTCCTGAACGAGACCGACGGCATACCGCGGGTATTTTCGTTCTTCATGGATTCACTCCTCGGCGGGAAGCCTATGCAATTAGTTGACGGCGGACGCCACCGAAGATGCTATACCTATATTGACGACGCCATTGAATGTATCTACCGTATAATCATAAATCCTGAAGGCGTATGCAACCAACAGGTATTTAACATCGGCACCCCTGAAAACGAAGTAACTATCCGGCAACTGGCTGAACTAATGCGTGAAATATATTGCGATAAATTCTCCGATAAAACAACCCCTTTGTCGGATATTATAGAGGTTCCTTCCTCAGAGTTCTACGGTGAAGGATATGAAGATTCCGACCGCAGGATACCCGACATTACAAAGGCCCGCACTCTGCTGGGCTGGGAGCCTCAATGGAAATTAAGACAATTGCTGGAAACCACCATGCATTACTATATTAACGATTATATCGAGCATTACCGGAAACAGACGACGCATGCTCATTTTCACGACATTGTACAAAAGGCGTTAGAGATAACCTAAATGTTGCATAAACGGCCCTGCCGTTTGTAATAAGTTTTTACAACTGGTGAGTTTCCTTTCATATTGTAAAGGCTTAAATGGTTGACAAAATCTTTATCATAATGCCGGCTTACAATGCCGGGAAGACTATCGAACGAGTTTTTGCCAGGATACCCGACTATGCAAAAAAACGCGTCAGGCAATACGTTGTGGTAAATGACGGCAGCTCTGATGATACTGAAGAAGCTCTTAACCGTCTGGAGAAACAGTATCCGGACCTTGTAGTTCTGAAACATGAAAAAAACCGCGGGTATGGAGCTGCGGAAAAGACTCTCCTTAATTATGCGGTAAAAGAAGGAGCCGAGGTTGCAATCCTCCTGCATTCGGACGGACAGTATTCCCCGGAAAAAATACCCGACCTTATTAAGCCTTTTGACAACAATCAGGCCGATATTGTCCAAGGGTCAAGGATGATGGGAGGCGGCGCCTTAAAGGGCGGGATGCCTTTATATAAATTCGCGGCGAATAAAGCTTTGACCTTTATTGAAAATCTTTCCTTTGGCATGAAAATGGCCGAGTTTCACAGCGGCTATATGATATATGCGCGGAAGGCGCTTCTTGAAATACCATTCAACAAGCTCTCCGACTCTTTTGATTTCGATCTTGAGATGCTTGTTATGGCAAAGATAAAGGGTCTGAGGATCGTCGAGGCGCCCGTCCCGACAATTTATGCCGATGAGACTTCAAATCTTAATCCCGTTAAATACGGGTTTGACGTCCTTGCCGTAGTAAGGGATTATTTGGGAGGAAAATATCACAGGTTATTTGAGAAATAGAGGAGGGTATAATAAACCGTGAAAATACTTGTTTCCGGCGGAACTGGAGTTATGGGTTCACGGCTTGTAAAAGGCCTTGTCGAGGCAGGCCACAAGACGCGTATCCTTACTCTTCCGGATGATCCCTTTGTCTCGTGCCTGAAGGATGTGGATTGTGAAATTGTCTATGGCGACATATCCGACAAAGATTCTCTCAAGGGCATTTTCAATAATATTGATGTTGTCTATCATCTGGCAGCCATAATAATTGCCCACGAACCCTCTCTTTTTGAGAAAATTAATACTAACGGCACGAAGAACATGGTCGAAGGAGCGGCGTCTGCAGGTATGAAACATTTTATTTACATCTCTTCCGCTTCAGTCGTCTATCCCAATGCTACTGATTATTCTCTTTCCAAAAGAGAATGCGAGAGAATTGTTCGGGAACAAAGTAAAATGCCTTACACCATCATCCGTCCTACCCTTGTTTATGATAGAAACGGCGGACAGGAATTTATGATGTTTATGGATTATCTTATGAAATACCCCGTCGTTCCCTTTATCGGAACCGGGAAATCTTTGAAAAACCCTGTAGATGTTGACGACCTCATGAAAGGAATGCTTGCTATTCCCGGCAACAAAAGAAGTTACGGGAAGATATATAATTTCAGCGGCGGCGAAGAAATAAGCATACTGGATTTAGGAAAGCTGATGCTGAAACATAAAGGGGAAATGAAGATCTTTATTCCGATACCTGTCTGGCTTTGTAAAAAAATTGCCGCCGTCATGAAAATCTTAATGAAGCGGCCCCCCCTCACATGGAATGTCATCGCCGGCATAACTCAGGATGGAAACCTCGACCATTCTTCCGCAACCCGCGATATTGGGTATAGTCCGATCGGTATACAAGAAGGCATGAAGAAATATTTTTCGATAGATTAAAGGATTCTCACACGTATTGAGCGGAAAAGGAATTGAGCAGAGGCTGACCGGCGTTTCTCAGGAAAAATATGGGATTTTCTGTAACTCAGTAATCAATCCCCTTCTGCGGTTCAATCCCCTGCCGGAAGGCGTGTTTTATTTCTTTCATTTCCGTAACAATATGGGCTCGTTTGATTATTTCAGGATGTGCTTCTCTACCGGTAAGGATTAAATGCATCAGCGGCGGCTTGACGTCTATTAATTCCATAATCTGCCGGAGGTCAACGAGTTTCAGTTTGACGGCATTGTTGATTTCATCGAGGATCAGGATATCGAATTTTCCTGAAAGCAGCTTCTCCTTTGCAAGTTTTATCGCGGCCTGCGCATTGTCGCGATGTTCTTTAAATGGATAAGGGTCACCCTTTATTCCGCAGAATCCCATGCCTGTAATATGGAACTCCACATTCGGGGCAAGTTTCCTGACGCCGTCAATCTCACCGGAGTACATGTCGCCCTTCATGAACTCTATGATGCAGACCTTCATGTCGTGTCCGGCAGCCCGGAGGACGATCCCCAAGGCAGCGGTAGTCTTCCCTTTGCCGTCACCGGTCAGGACGATAATAAGGCCGGTTCTTTCTACGGGTTCTAATAAACGGAGCGTGGTCTCTTTCAATGTTATATTTATTTTTTCGGTTTGATTCCGTGATACTCCTGAATCGACTTTATGTTCATCCGTTTCTTTTTCAGCATCTCTATGGCGTTTACTGCCGCGGTTGCACCCGATATGGTTGTCGTAAACGGCACCCTGTACTGAAGCGCGCTCTGTCTTATCGAAAACGAGTCTTTCTGTGCCTGCGCGCCGCTTACGGTGTTTATGACGAAGTGTATCTCCTTGTTCTTGATCTTATCCACAATGTGGGGCCTGCCCTCTGCAACCTTATTCACAACCTCCACATCAAGACCGCGGTCTTTCAGATATTCGGCAGTCCCTTTGGTTGCGATGACCGAAATGCCGAGTTCAAGCATTTTTTTCACTATCGGAACGGAAGCAGGCTTGTCCTTATCTTTCAGGCTGATAAAGATCCTGCCTTCCAAAGGTATCCTGTTGCCGCAGGATATCTGGGATTTTCCAAAGGCAATGCCGAAATCCTTGTCTATACCCATTACCTCGCCGGTAGATTTCATCTCAGGGCCGAGGATGGAATCGACTCCGTGGAACCTGTCAAACGGAAAAACGGCTTCTTTCACCGCAATATGTTTGATATTTTTATCTTTCGTAACCCCTAATTCCTTTAATGTCCTGCCGACTATAACCTTGGCGGCAAGCTTTGCCAATGGAACGCCGGTTGCCTTTCCGACAAAGGGGATTGTCCTTGATCCCCTTGGATTGACTTCAAGGATATAAATGTCCTGATTCTTGACGGCGAACTGAACGTTCATAAGACCTATGACATTTAGTTCCCTGGCAAGGGCCTTTGTCTGGCGTTTTATATCTCTGACGATTTTTTTAGGCAGAGAATGCGGGGGAAGGGAACAGGCTGAATCGCCCGAGTGGATGCCCGCCTCCTCGATATGTTCCATAACGCCGCCGATGATTACATCTTTGCCGTCCGAGATAGCATCTACGTCTACTTCTATGGCGTCTTCAAGATATTTGTCCACGAGCACGGGATGCTCCGGAGAGGCCTTGACAGCCCTCTTCATATATTCACTGAGTGAATTCTCGTCATAGACGATCTCCATTGCCCTGCCGCCGAGCACATATGACGGCCTTACCATAACCGGATACCCGATCCTCCCGGCAGCGGACAAAGCCTCGTCAACCGACATCGCCGTATCGCTGTCGGCCTGGTTGAGGTTTAGTTTATGAAGGAGTTTTTTAAAGCGTCTCCTGTCCTCCGCCCTGTCAATAGAATCAGGCGAAGTGCCGAGGATTTTAACACCTTCCCTTTCAAGAGGCACTGCAAGTTTCAACGGAGTCTGGCCTCCGAACTGAACAATAACACCTTCCGGTTTTTCGGCGTCTATAATGTTCAAAACATCTTCTATAGTTAAGGGTTCAAAATATAATCTGTCGGCAGTGTCATAGTCGGTGCTGACCGTCTCGGGATTGCAGTTGACCATAATCGTTTCATAACCGAGTTCTTTCAATGCAAACACTGCATGGACGCAGCAATAATCGAATTCAATGCCCTGGCCGATCCTGTTCGGACCCGAGCCGAGTATAATGACCTTTTTCCTGTCCGAGGGGTTGGCTTCGCACTCGACCAAAGGATGAAGGGTGAGGGATGAGGGATGAATTGTGTGAAATGGTATTTCATAAGTCGAATACAGATAAGGGGTGTAAGCGGCAAACTCTGCGGCGCAGGTATCGACCATCTTGTAAACAGCTTTTATGCTGTTCCGCTTTCTTAAATGCCTTATGTCGGCTTCCTGCAGATTGAGAAGTTGGGCAATCCTCCTGTCGGAGAACCCGAGCTGCTTGGCCTCCTTCAGCAAAGGCAGGAAGTTATGAAGATGAGAAGCCGGGAAGACCGGGTCAGGGTCCAAACTTCCGAACTTCCGGGCTTCCGCGGAAATTCGCCCTTCCATCTCTATAATCTGTCTTATATTCTCCAGAAACCACGGGTCGATCCATGTGAGATCATGGATTTCCTGAATGCTCATTCCCTCCCGCATTGCCTGTGCAATGTACCAGACCCTTTCAGCGTTAGGCGTCTTGAGTCTGGATTTAATAACGCTCATATCAGCCTGGACTTCTTCAAGACCGCGTGTTCCGATCTCGAGGCTCCTTATCGCCTTTTGGAGGGATTCTTTGAACGTCCTCCCGATTGCCATAACCTCGCCGACGGATTTCATCTGCGTAGTAAGGGTCGGGTCGGCTTCCGGGAATTTTTCAAAGGCAAATCGGGGAAACTTTGTTACGACGTAATCTATCGTCGGTTCAAAAGAAGCCGGGGTTTCTCTTGTTATGTCATTCGGGATCTCATCGAGAGTCAACCCTACTGCGAGCTTTGCCGCGATCTTTGCTATGGGGAAACCGGTCGCTTTCGATGCAAGGGCCGAGCTTCGTGAGACCCTTGGATTCATTTCTATAACTATCATTTTGCCGTTATCCCGGTTCAGGGCGAACTGGATGTTCGAACCGCCGGTATCGACCCCGATCTCGCGTATGATCGCGATAGACGCATCGCGCATCCTCTGGTATTCTTTATCTGTAAGGGTTTGCGCGGGCGCAACAGTGATCGAGTCGCCGGTGTGGACCCCCATCGGATCAAAGTTCTCTATCGAACATATTATCACGACATTATCTTTCACATCCCGCATGACCTCAAGCTCGTACTCTTTCCAGCCGAGGGCGGACTCTTCCACCAGCACCTGCCTGACGGGACTGAGCTTTAACCCATGCTCAAGCAATACCTGATATTCTTCTATGTTGTACGCAATGCCGCCTCCGGTCCCTCCAAGGGTAAAAGAAGGTCTGAGGATAGCCGGGAAACCTATATATTCGACCGCTTCAAGCCCGTCTTTCATAGACCCGATATGTGCGGATACCGGGACCTCAAGCCCGATCTTTTTCATGGCCTCTTTAAAAAGCTCTCTGTCTTCAGCCTTCCTGATAGCGTCAAGCTTTGCTCCGATGAGTTCAACCTTATATTTATCAAGTATGCCTTTTTCGGCAAGTTCGACAGCGAGGTTCAGTGCGGTCTGGCCGCCCATTGTAGGGAGGATGGCATCCGGTCTTTCTTTCTTTATTATCATTTCAAGGACTTCGGCAGTTAACGGCTCGATGTATGTTACATCGGCAGTCTCAGGGTCCGTCATGATGGTTGCGGGATTGGAATTGACCAGGACGACCTTATATCCCTCTTCCCTTAAAGCCTTGCAGGCCTGCGTGCCGGAATAGTCGAACTCACATGCCTGGCCGATGATGATAGGGCCGGAGCCTATGAGGAGTATTTTTTTGATATCAGTTCTTTTCGGCATAAACTCCCTCTATCAAATCTCTGAATCTTTTAAAAATATGCGCGGCGTCGTTCGGTCCCGGGCCTGCTTCCGGATGGTGCTGGACGGAAAATACCGGCAGTTCCACATGCTCCATGCCTTCTTCAGTCCCGTCGTAGAGGTTTTTATGGGTAAGTCTGACCCGGCCGTGAAGACTGTTGATATCAACGCAGTAGTTATGGTTCTGAGATGTTATCTCAACCCTGCCGGTAACTAAATCCCTGACAGGATGGTTGCCGCCGTGATGGCCGAATTTCAGTTTATATGTCCTGCCGCCCATCGCAAGCCCGAGTATCTGATGTCCCAGGCAGATCCCGAAGACGGGCTTTTTGCCCATGAGCTTTTTTGCGTTCTCGATTGCATAGGTGACAGTCTCAGGGTCTCCCGGGCCGTTACTGAGGATAACCCCATCAGGGTCCATCTCAAGCACCGCTTCCGCAGGGGTCTGTGCAGGCACAACTGTAACGTCAAACCCCGCGTCAACAAGATTCCGGAGGATGTTGAATTTGACTCCGAAGTCATAAACAACCACCCGTTTAAATACGGAGTGCGGAGTGCGGAGTGCGGAGTATTCCTTTTCAACTTCTTTTTCTTCCGGCTTCCATTTCCATGCTCCGGCTTGCCATTTATATATCTCTTTCGCCGTAACATCCCTGACTAAATCAAAGGCCGATATCCCCGGATGTTTTCTCACCTTTTTCAAAAGGCTTTCAGGATCAGGATCAACAGTCGAAATTATACCCATCCGGGCGCCGTGGTCCCTCAGATGCCTTGTCAATGCGCGAGTGTCTATATGTTCTATGCCGACTATCCCATAAGCCTTTAAATAATCCCCTAACGAGTGTATGACTCCGCGCCCGGCGCTCCGCACTCCGCACTTTTCAGTCCTCCAGTTGCTCGGGAAATCGATATATTCCCTTACAATAAAACCCTCGACCTTTGGGCCGTTCAGAGATTCAATATCCTCTTCATTCACACCGTAGTTGCCCATCTGTGGATAGGTCATGTTTACGATCTGACCCCTGTATGAAGGATCGGTAAGTATCTCCTGATACCCTGTCATCGAGGTGTTGAAGACAACCTCGCCAAGCGTCTCTCCGCTTGCGCCGAAACTCTTTCCTTCAAAAACAATGCCGTCGGAAAGGACCAGCAGCGCCTTACCACTCATAGAGTTTTCCTTTGCAAAACGTGAATACAGGCATTCCCTGTAATATCCTTCCTTCAAAAGGCGTGTTTTTACCTTTTGATACAAACCGTTCGGACTTAACCTCAAATTCTTTGTTCTCGTCTATCACGACCAACTCCGCCTCGGAGCCGGGCTTTAGAAAGCCTTTATCAAGCCCGAGTATCTTTGCAGGGTTCATGGTCATCTTTTCAACGAGTTCTTTTATTCTCAGAACACCTTCTCTTGCGAGCTGCAGGCTCAGGCTCAGCGCGGTTTCAAGTCCCGATATCCCGAAAGGGGCCATGTCAAAGGGTTGCAGTTTTTCATCAACATGATGAGGCGCATGGTCGGTTGCAATAGCATCGATAGCGCCGTCCCTCAACCCCTCCTTTATAGCTTCTAAATCACGGCTTGTTCTTAGGGGGGGGGTAACCTTCGCGTTTGTGTTATATCCTTTAACGGCGTCCTCAGTGATACTGAAATAATGAGGACACGTTTCAGCAGTCACGTTTATCCCCCTTTGTTTGGCCTCTCTGATAAGATGTACCGAACCGGCAGTTGATACATGGGCTATATGCAATCTTCCGCCTGTAAGCTCTGCCAGTAGGATATCCCTGAAAATCATTATCTGTTCAGCCTCTGCCGGGATCCCTTTTAGTCCGAGAGTTACGGACGTCAGTCCTTCGTTCATTACTCCGCCGTCTGAAAGGGTCAGATCTTCACTGTGCGAGATGACCGGCACTTTGAAAGCCTTTGAATACTCAAGCGCCCTGCGCATCATGGCGCTGTTCATCACAGGCCGGCCGTCATCGGAGAAGGCAATACATCCCTCATTCTTCATCGTCCCTATCTCCGCAAGCTCTTCGCCTTTCTGGCCTTTGGTTATTGCGCCGATAGGATGAACGGTGCAGTGACCTTCCTGTTTAGCTTTTCTTATGATGAATTCGGTAACGCTTGCATGGTCATTGACGGGGTTTGTATTCGGCATACAGCAGACGGTCGTAAAACCGCCTTTGACTGCAGCGAGAGTCCCGGTTCTTATCGTCTCCTTGTATTCAAACCCCGGCTCTCTCAGATGCACATGCATATCGATGAGACCGGGGACAATCAGAAGCCCGCTTGCGTCAATAATCCGGACGTCGGATGATTGCGGTTTTTGCCCCATGCTCTTCATGTTTATTTCTTTTATCTTTCCGCTTTCTATATATATGTCCCCAACTCCGTCAATCCCCTGTGACGGGTCAATAATATGTCCATTCCTTATTACGATATTCATCTCTTGACTCCTGCAAGTAAATACATGACCGCCATTCTTACGGCAATACCGTTTGTAACCTGCTCAAGGATTACGGACTTCGGCCCGTCCGCAATTTCAGAGACGATTTCGATCCCACGGTTCATCGGCCCCGGGTGCATCACAATAGCATCGTCTTTTGCGAGGGAAAGCCGGTCCGTTGTCAGACACCAGTTTTTGGAATACTCTTCCGTTGACGGAAAGAACCCCTTGTCCTGTCTTTCCATCTGAATCCTGAGCATCATCAGAACATCCACGCCCCTGACGCCGTCTTCCATATTATGAAAAATACCGACGCCGAGTTCTTCTATCTCTTTCGGTATCAGGGTCGGAGGACCGATCAGTCTCACCTTTGCGCCAAGTTTTGTCAAACAATATATATTCGACTTGGCAACCCTGCTATGGGCAATATCTCCCACGACTGCTATTTGAAGACCTTCGATTTTACCCTTCTTTTCTTTTATAGTAAAGGCGTCAAGCAGCGCCTGTGTCGGATGCTCGTTCGTGCCGTCACCGGCATTGATAATAGACGCCTTCATTTTCTTTGCAAGAAGGTGCGGCGCCCCGGATGAGGAATGCCTGATGATGATAAAGTCCGCGCCAAGAGCCTGGACAGTGAGCGCCGTGTCAATCAGGCTTTCGCCCTTGACCACACTGCTTGTCGGGACCGAAAAATTAATAACATCCGTGCTTAGTCTTTTTGCGGCAAGCTCAAAGGACGTCCTTGTCCTGGTAGACGGCTCAAAGAAGAGATTGACGGTCGTCTTGCCCCGGAGGGCGGGGACCTTCTTGATATCCCTTCCGATAACATCCTTAAAACCTGCTGCGGTATCGAGGAAAAGGTATATCTCTTCCTTTGAAAGTTCCTTTATACCTAAAAGGTCTTTACTGTTTAGCACTCTTTACTTCTCCGGCATCGGGTTTCTCAAGCATGACCCTGTCTTCAAACCCTTCTTCTTCAAACTGTACAATAACGGTTTCACTTGTTGAAGTAGGGATATTTTTGCCGACATAATCAGCCTTAACAGGCAATTCCCTGTGGCCTCTGTCTACCAGCACGGCAAGCTGAATCAGCGACGGTCTGCCTATGTCCATCAATGCATCCATCGCAGCCCTTATAGACCTGCCGGTAAAGAGGACGTCATCAACGAGAACTATCTTTAAATCCGTTACCTCAAAGGCAATTTCCGTCCTCCTGACCATAGGCTGTTCTTTTCGTATATTTAGATCGTCACGGTAAAAAGCTATATCGAGCGAACCGACCGATATGTCCTTCTTTTCGATCTGTTTTATTTTTGCCGCAAGCCTTTGCGCCAGTAAAACCCCGCCCCGCTGTATCCCGACAAGACAGAGTTTTTCCATGCCCTTGTTTTTTTCAAGGATTTCATGGGCCATTCTTGTTATGGCCCTGTCGATGTTTTTTTTGTTCATTAATTCTTTAGGCATACTATTACAACTCCATGGGGACAATAAATAGGCATAAAAAAGCCTTCCCCTCAATTGAGTGGAAGGCATATCTCTTTTGTTAACCCTTGCAGCTCACGCTGCCTCCTTTACCTTTTCAGCCTCACAGGGCCGTCTTTAAAGGTGAATTTATTAAAACACAAATCCGGTAAAGCTGTCAAATTCCACAATCCGGCGAAGGGTTAACCCTAACTTTGCTTCTCTTCCAGTTTGGCCTTGAGTATGTCTCCAAGACTACCGAGGCTGCCCGAGGCTTCAGCGGAGTTTTTTACGGATTCCCTATATTGGTTGAACTCATCCTGCGCCGCCTTTTCTATAATGTTTTTGCGGCTGAGGCCGACTTTATTGTTTGCAATATCCACATCGATTACGGTAACCTGCATCTTTGTGCCGGGAGGAAACATGCGTTTGTGGTCCGTGCCTGCAGGCGTTCCCATTTCAGGGTTGGGAATCAGTCCCGTTATCCCGTTATTTATCTTCAGAAAAATCCCGTAGGGCATTACCTTCTCAACGGTGCCTTCGAGGATTTCTCCCACAGCGGGAAGGGCAATCTTTGCAGGCTCAACCTTGGGCTGCATCGAGAGAGAGAGCTTCCTGTTCTGTTGGTCCACTGAAAGAACATAGACCTCTACCCATTGTCCTGCCTCGACAACTTCCCTCGGATGGTTAATCCGCCTGCCTGCACCGAGATTAGAGATATGGACCAGGCCGTCAACCCCCGGTTCAAGCCTCACAAAAGCGCCGAAGGGGGCGAGACGGACAATGGAACCGCTTACCCTTGCGTCTACCGAATATTTTTCAGCGGCTGAAGCCCAGGGGTCCGGCTGCATTGCCTTTAAACTCAACGCGAGACGGTTGTTCTCCCAGTCTAAAGAGATGATCTTTGCGGTTATGTTCTGCCCGATGGACAGCATATCAACAGGGTTTACATTCCTGTCCCATGACACTTCGCTCATGGGAATTAGACCGTCAATGCCTCCCAGGTCCACAAAAACCCCGAAATTCCGTATGGACTTTACTTCGACACTGACATCCATTCCTACTGCAAGCCTCTCCTTAAGCTTTTCGACCTTTGCTTCTTTCTCCTGTTCGAGGAGCGCTCTTCTGGAGAGGACTATTTTTTTCCCGTCTTCTCCGTATTCCAATATCTTAAAGGGGAATGTGCGGCCGAGATATCCGTCGCCTTCGTGTTGGCCCTTCATGTCGATCTGGGAAAAAGGACAGAAACATCTCACCCCGCCTACCGATACCTCAAAGCCTCCCTTGGTCTCCTGTTTTACCTCGCCGTTCACCGGCGCCCCGGCCTCGTATGCGTCACTGATAGAGTTCAATGTTAAGGCCGAGTATCCGCCTATCATGGTTGTCAGTTTCATTAACCCGTCCTCGACGGTCACAAAAAATGCCTCTATCTCATCACCTTCCCGAACACCGGCTACTCCCTCTTTATCGATGAATTCGGTCAGATCCACGACCCCTTCACTTTTCCCCCCGAGATTGATATACACACGGCCCCCCGATACACTTACGACCTTTGCTCTGACCTTCTGCCCGGGATAAAGTCTTTTACCCATAGTGTATTGGTCGAGCATTGCAGCGAAGTTTTCTTCCTGCTCTTCCTTTAAATCCGTATTTTCAGTATCCGGGGGATTATTTTCGATATTCTCATCAAGCATGATTTATTACCTCTCTATGAAAATTGGATAATTGATTTCTCAACGCGCAAACTACGGAAATGAATGGCGGGAGTGTGTGGGAATCGAACCCACCCTGCCCGTTTGTAACAGGCAACATTGGATTTGAAGTCCAAGAGGGACACCGGAACCCTATACACTCCCGTTATGATACAATTATTTATAATATCATATTTAAGGGGTAATAAGGGGAATGGTCGAACATTACACCTTTGGCAAAATAAAGATTGACGGTAAAACCTATACTTCTGACGTGATCATCTATACGGAAAGGGTCGATGCTTCCTGGTGGAGGAAAGAGGGGCATAATCTGCAGATTGAAGATCTGACGGGTGTTCTCAGGGCCGAGCCCGCGGTAGTGATAATCGGAACAGGTTTTTTCGGGGTAATGAAAGTATCGAAGGAAACCATTTCACATCTTGAAGCAAAGGGCATTATGGTTTATGTGGAGCGGACCGGAAAAGCGGTTGAGTTGTTCAACGAATTACAAAAAAACAAAACAGTCATTGCAGCTTTACATCTGACCTGCTGAGTTGTAAATAACACTAACCCGTCTTTCTCAAAGGAGGGGACCCGAAAGTCTTTAACTTATACGGTGATTAGACAATTGTTATAAAATGTGATATAAGAATTATAAGTAAACCGTTGGGGGGAAAGTCTGCAATGCTTTCAACAGACACTCACACAGGAGGCGGTTTTGCAGGATAGACAAAAGACAATCCCATATCACCTCCTCGCAATTTTTTTTCTGCTTTCCTTTAGCATTGCAATAACCGGATACCTGTACTATAAAAATCAGAAAGAACACATTAAAAAGGAAAAACATGAAGAACTTAATGCAATTGCAGACTTAAAGGTTGATCAGATCAGAGACTGGCGTGAAGAACGCTTTAGGGACGCCAGCTTTATCTACAATAACCCGCAGATAGCCCGGCAGATAAAAGAGTCCCTTGAGTATCCCGGTTCGCCCGCTCTAAAAAAAGAAGTCCCCGGCTGGATGACCTCCATGTACAAGAACCGTCAATATAAAAGCATGTGTATTATAGACAGAAACGGCAAGATCATTGTCTCCGTCCATGAGGACAATGCCGGAAAACGTTCCCGAGTTTCAAATTATCTGAATGAAGCGCTGAAGACAAAAAAGGTGTTCTTTTCCGATTTATACAGGGATGAAGTCAAAAACATTTTCATGGACATAGTTGTCCCCATTATATTTTCACAAAACAACGAAGAAGCCCCTGTCGGTTTTGTTGTCCTGCGCATTGACCCTTACCAGTTCCTCTATCCACTGATACACTCATATCCCGTTCCAAGCAAAACAGCCGAAAGCCTGTTAGTCAGAAAGGAAGGCAGTGAAGTAGTGTATCTCAATGAGCTGAGGCACCGGAAAAATATGGCATTTAACTTACGGTTACCGTCAGCTCAAACTGATTTGCCGGCAGTGATGGCTGTGTTCGGCAAAGAGGGTGTAGTTGAGGGAAAAGATTATCGCGGAATTCCTGTTCTCGCTGCAATCAAAAAGATTCCGGGATCACCATGGTTTCTGGTTGCCAAAGTGGATATGGAGGAGGTGTTTGCGCCCCACTATAATCGTTTCAGGCTCATCACAATTCTCGTCTGGGTATTGATTGTATTGTCAGGCACTGCGGTTATTATGTTCTGGCGTCACCAACAGGCTCAATTCTACAAGAAACAATATGACGGCGAGTTTCAGAGAATTACTTTGTTGCAGAAATATGAGCACCTGACAAAACTTGCCAATGATATCGTACTCCTCGTGGATGAACAAGGCAGGATTGTCGAGGCTAATGACATGGCGCTTATTACGTATGGTTATGAACTGAATGAAATCCTTGCCCTGAATATAAGAGATCTGCGCACTCCTGAAGCACGGTCTGAAATTGCTTCGCTGATGAAGACAGTTGAGGAGCGTAACGGCCTTATCTTTGAGACGCTTCATATGAAGAAGGACGGCGCCATCTTTCCGGTAGAAGTCAGTTCAAGGGTGATAACAATAGCAGAACAGAAGCTCTTTATGAGTATCATCAGGGATATTTCGGAACGCAAGCAGACAGAGGAGGCGTTGAAAAAGAGCGAAGAGCTCTATCGTTCCTTATTCGAGAACATGCTTAACGGATTTGCTTATTGCAAAATGCTTTTTGAAGAAGGTCGGCCAAAAGATTTTATTTACCTTGCTGTTAACAGCGCCTTCGAAATGCAGACAGGGCTGAAGAATGTTATTGGGAAAAAAGTATCCGAAGTTATTCCGGGCATACGAGACTCTGATCCTCAATTGTTAGAAATCTATGGTAGGGTTGCTTTGACCGGACTACCGGAAAGGTTTGAGACTTATGTAAATGCATTAGGGATGTGGTTCTGGATTTCGGTGTATAGCCCGGTGCACGAACATTTCGTGGCTGTGTTCGACGTGATCACCGAGCGCAAACGGGCGGAGGAGGAATTGCGGAAGCTTTACCGTGCAGTGGAGCAGAGTCCTGCCTCAGTAATCATCACCGACCTGCATGGGGATATTGAATACGTGAACCCAAAATTTACTGAGGTCACAGGCTACAGTCTCGAAGAGGTGCGGGGAAAGAACCCGAGGATACTGAAGTCCGGTGAAACGCCGCCCGAGGAATACCGGAGGCTCTGGGAAACTATTACTTCAGGAGGTGAGTGGCATGGGATGTTTCATAACAAGAGGAAAGACGGAGCGCTCTTTTGGGAGAGGGTCTCAATTTCTGCTGTCCGTGACAACTCGGGCGCCATTACTCACTTCATTGCGGTTAATGAGGATATAACAAACCGGAAGTGCCTTGAGGACCAGTTCAGGCAAGCCCAGAAGATGGAGGCGGTCGGACAGCTTGCGGGAGGCATTGCCCATGACTTCAATAATATCCTAACGGCGATAATAGGATATGGGCATATTATCAAAATGAAGCTGAAGGAAGATAACCCTTTAAGGACATATGCCGATCGTATTCTTTCACTATCTGACAGGGCGGCTAATCTGACCCAAAGCCTTCTTTCCTTCAGCAGGAAGCGTATAATGAACCCCGAACCGGTAAACCTCAATGAGGTTGTCAAAAGAATAGATCATTTGCTGTCAAGGATTATCGGTGAGGATATTCGATTACAAACCACGCTTTCAGAGGAAGAGATGATTGTTATGGCGGACTCAGAGCAGATAGAGCTGGTGTTGATGAACCTTGCAACAAATGCACGGGACGCAATGCCTGAAGGAGGGCTTTTAAATATCGGGACAGAAAAGATTGATATTGACGAGGAATTTATAAAGGAGCATGGTTTTGGGCGGAAAGGAGAGCATGTTCTTATATCGGTTGCTGATACGGGCGCCGGTATAGACATAGAGACAAGGGAGAAGATATTCGAGCCTTTCTTTACGACAAAGGAAGTCGGCAAGGGGACGGGGCTTGGGCTGTCCATGGTATACGGGATCATCAAACAGCATGAAGGATATATCAATATTTACAGTGAACCGGGTATGGGGACCACATTCAGGATATATCTGCCGTTGATAGAGGCAAAGGTAGAAGAGATAAAACCTGAAGTTATACAACCTTTTGAAATAGCCACGGAGACAGTGCTTTTAGCGGAAGATGAAACAGAGGTCAGGGAATTTACAAAGAAATTACTTGAGGAATACGGGTATAAGGTAATAACAGCCTCAAGCGGTCAGGAGGCGATAAACGAATTCAAGGCGCATAAGGACAAAATTCAGCTTGTGCTCCTTGACGTAATGATGCCGGATAAGAACGGCAGAGAGGCGTATGATGAGATAAAGAAGATAAGACCCGATATCAAGGTACTCTTTATGAGCGGGTATCCGGCGGATACCATTCACAAACATAAGATTATTGAAAAGGGATTTGCATATATCGAAAAACCTGCTTCACCGACAAAGCTTTTGAAAAAAATAAGAGAAGTGCTCGGACAGTAGGCGCTCGGCAGGAAATCCGTATTGCAATTCTTTCCAGGGATGATATGATCAAAATCGGCTTAAATGAAACTGCCTATCTCTCTTATTCCATGCTATGTTATGGGTAATTCATGGCTTATTTTCACCCACTCACTCTACACGATGAGCCATTATACATTTCCGGTCTTCTGTCTTTGAAGAGATCATTCAGTGCATTCAGGGATTTATTTCTTGCAGTGAGGGGATCGATCTCTGCAACCGATAATTCTTCATCGTTCTCCGTTGCCCTGATCAGGATATCCCCTGTCGGTGATGTTATCTGACTCTGTCCGATAAAGCGTAAAGACTGCCCGTCTTTTCTGCTTTCCACACCGGTACGGTTTGCGGTTATGGCAAAGACCCTGTTTTCAAGACACCTGACAGGCATAGCACGGGGGCACCAGGGCAGCACCAGATTTGAAGGATGTGCAATGATATCCGCTCCCGTCAGGGCAAGCGCCCTCATGGATTCAGGGAAAAACCAGTCGAAACAGATCATGACCCCGATACGCCCGAGCTCCGTCTCCCAGACCTTGAAACCCGAATCACCGGGGCTGAAATATAGTTTTTCTTCAAAAAAAAGATGCGTCTTGCGATATGTTCCGATGAACCCGTGAGGCCCTGTCAGGATAGCGCTGTTGAAAAACCGTTCACCGTCTTTCTCGGGAAGACCTGCTACTATGTAAAGGTTCTTTTGGCGCGATAAGTCTGCGAGCACCTCGATTGTTCCGCCATCCGGTATCTGCTCTGAAAGTTCCGCCACCTCATCCTGAGAGACGAACTGGTATCCGGTTGCAAAAAACTCGGGCAGGACAAGGAGGTCCATGTCTGCATCCCTGACGGCAAGCAGGAGCTTTCTTAAATTTTCTTCTTTTTTCCCGAAGGCTGGATTGGATTGATAAAACCCGGCTTTCATAAACCCTTAAATTTATCCTGTAACATCTTTCAGCCATGTCAGGTAATCATGAGAGCCTTCAACAAGGGGCATTGCGATGATTTCAGGGACTGTGTAGCTGTGAAGGTCTTTGACTTTTTTCGAGAGTGATTCAAAAAGATGTTCACGGGTCTTTGCGATCATGAGGACTTCAGGTCCATCTTCTATCTTGCCTTCCCAGTTGTAGATCGAACGGATTCCTTTGATTATATTTACGCAGCCCGCGAGTTTGGCCTCTACCAATGCCCTGGCGATGTTTGCGGCCTCTTCTTCATTTGAGGCTGTTATGAAAACAACAATGTTGTCCATATCTTCACCCTCCTATCCGTCCCGTCCCATCAAGGGAATGGGAAATGAAAGAGGCTAACCATTTTTTGCCTGCTTTATGTAATATTCGATTTCAAGAAGTCTTCTCTTTATATCAATGCCTGCTGAAAAGCCGCCGATATTGCCGTCTGATTCTATAATGCGGTGGCAGGGGAGGATAATGAGGATCGGGTTTCTGCCGAGAGATTGTCCTACCGCCCTGAAGGCATTCGGCCTGCCGATCTTTTCGGCAAGCCATTTATAGGTTCTCGTCTCTCCAAAAGGGATTTCTTTTAAGGCCATCCAAACGGAATGATCGAATTCAGTTCCTTTGGTAAAAGATATTGCCTGAGTAAAATCAGCTTTGCCGTGTTTGAAATATGCTTTGAGTTCCTTGTGCGCGAGAGCGGAGTGAGAGCTTTTGCGGGGCAGGTCAACGGGTTTTGTGAAATCGATCCCGCAAAGGGCTTCCCCGGCAAATATCAGATACAGGGCGCCTACAGGACTCTCAAATGTATCGTAAAAGGAATCAATACTGCTCAACCTCTTCTTTTTCATGTTGTTCCTTAGAGTAGACCTCAACCCTGTCGCCGCCTTTGCCAAAGGCGCGGGCCAGGGCTTTTTCAGCGCATAAGATAAATTCTTCGGTTGACTGACCATCAAGGAAGGTAAGTCCTATGCTGGCGGTTATATGCCCTTTGGGCTGGGAATTCTCATAGATAAAAGGATAGTTTTTTATGATGGCATTAAACCTGTTGCTCATTGAAAGAGCGGCTGCAATCATGGTGTTCGGCAGCAAGATGGCAAAGGAATCACCGCCGTAGCGCACGACAATATCAGAGCCGCGTATGTTTTTTCGTATCAGGTCGGCGACCTTTTTTAGTGTTATATTTCCATAATACTCTCCATGCTTTTTTGCATACTGACTGAAATCATCCAGATCAAGCAGAAGGAGGTTGAGAGGCAGCTTGTACCTCGTTGCCCGCTCTACTTCCTGCGCCAGCCTGATCTGGAAATATCTGTGACTGAAGGCCCCTGTAAGCTCGTCTATCAGTCCGGCCCTTTTCGGATACAGTATCTCAAGTTCTTTGATGTGGCTGACTAATTCTTTGGTATCAAAAGCGAATTTCTGGACTATTCTCTCGATCTTTCCCACGAGGGACAATCTTTCTTCAACCGAGATATCCCGTTCGGTCAGGATAAAGATCGGTATGTCTTTTGTAGAAGGGTTTTCTTTAATTTCTTTGATTGCGTCATACCCGAGCATGTCCGGCAGAGTGAAATCAAGCAGGATGACGGCAGGTCTCAGAGCGGAGGCGAGTTCTATCCCCCTTTGTCCGGTAGCGGCAGTATAGAGAAGAAAACCCTGCGGCTCAAAGATCTCCTTCAAAGAATTGGTCACCTCGTCCTCTGATTCTATGATCAGGATAGAAATGGGCAGCACCCTTTTACCCTTGGCAATAGTTATCTCTTCAAGTTTGGATATCAGGGCCTCCCGGTCCAAAGGCTTCAGCAGGTAGTCTGTAGCGCCGAGTGCAAAGGCCAAATCTTTATTATCAACTATGGAATGGATGATTACCGGGATCTTCGCGGTTGTCGGATCGCTTTTAAGCGCCTGCAGCACTTCCCAGCCGTCCTTCTTCGGAAGAAGTACGTCCAGCGTAATAGCAAAAGGCTGCATTGCAACCGCCTTTTCAATGGCCTCTTCGCCGTTAAAGGCATGGGCGACCTTATATCCTGACTGGGTTAGATGAAGGGTAAGCAATTCCGCGGTCGAAAGGTCGTCTTCCACAACAAGGATAAGGGGCGCCTCATCCTTCATCCATGGGAAATTGAGGCTTATTGCTTCCGTATCTTCTATAACTGCGGCCTCGCTGACAGGTGATTCGGCGGGGATTGTAAAGGTAAAGGTGCTTCCCTCGCCAAGGTTGCTTTCAACAAATATACTCCCGCCGTGAAGCTCAACCATCTTTTTTGACAATGCAAGGCCGAGACCTACGCCGCCGTATTTCTTGGAAAACGTAGAGGTTGCCTGCTCAAATTCGTCGAATATTTTTTCTTTGTCCTCAGGTCCGATGCCGATGCCGGTGTCCTGAACAGAGAATCTGATAAATTTGAAACCGGCCCCGTTTCCGGACAATGCAGGAGAGGGGTTTTCTTCCCTCGAAACATCAACTCTTACCATGCCGCCTTCAGGCGTGAACTTTATAGCGTTGGAAAGAAGGTTGTACAGTATCTGTTTCAGCTTTATACGGTCTGCAGTCAAGGAGCTGATACCTTCGCCGATAGATACAAATATCTCGATAAACTTGTTCTCGGCCAGCGATTTCATTATATTGATCACTTCGCCTATTACATCATCAATAGTGAATGTTTCATAGACCATCTCATATTTACCGGCCTCTATTTTTGCAATATCAAGCACATTATTGATGAGTTCAAGAAGGTGCTTGCCTGAAGTATGGATATTTTTAATATATCTTTCCTGGTGTTCGGTGAGGCTACCGAACGTCATGTCCAGAAGCACATCGGAAAATCCGAGGATGGAGTTGAGCGGAGTCCTGAGCTCATGACTCATATTGGCTATGAATCTGCCTTTGAGCTGGTTTGCATACTCCAGTTCCCTGTTTATCTTCTCAAGCTCTCCGGTCCTCTCGATAACTTTTTTCTCCAAATTCTCTCTCAGGTCTTTGATCTCTTTTGATTTCTCTTCAACGACCTTTTTTAAATTTATCTCGTCTTTCAGGCTCTTGAACAGGAAAATCAATTCGGATGGCATTTCTTTAGCATTTTTCAGGGAAACCGCATTCAACTGCATATCCATTTCCCTGCCGCCGGACCCGACCAATGTAACTTTATGCCCTCTCAATACCGAGTTGGCGGAAAGTTCATTATGAACAGACTCCCACCTGCCGTCTTTCATCAAGGATTGAATACCCATTCCGTTCAGATACTGCTTTGAATAGCCGAGCAGTTCGACGGCCCTGTCATTAAATGCGCTGATTGCTCCGGAAGGGTCCGTTATGAGCACAATATCATTCGAACCTTCCATTATATGAAAGGTTATCAGATTGAACTTTTCAGCCTTTTGCATAAAAGCGAGCCTATCTATGAACAGAGCGATAATGCCCGTTATAAGCGCTAAAGACGCCTGCTGCCTGTCCGAAAATTGACGCGGCTTAAAGTCGTCGATATACAGTATCCCTGCAACCTTGTTTCCAAGCAATACCGGACAGGCAAGGAGGGAGCGTATCTTCTCGCTGATTAAGGCAGGGTTATTTCTTGTATAATCTACTTTAAGGGTATCCTGAATAATGACGGTCTTTTTGTTCCGGACAATATCATCTGCAAGTCCGCCCGGTATAATGGCCCAGGTCTTGTTTTCCGTAAAACGCTTGCTTAAGCCTTTATACGCGATCAGTTTCATCTCGTCATGCTCGTGAAGAACAATGCTGCCCGCAGGGGCGTCGATCATCTCAAGAGTTTTATCAAGCATATATCCGAGGAAATCCGCAAGCCCTTCACTTCCTCCGAGTTTCTGCATGATGCTGAAAAGGGTCTTCTGATCTTCGATTGTCTTAAAGGCTTCGATCTTGGCCCTTTTCTGTTTTTCGATGATCTCCCAGATGAGTCTTGCGCCTGTGCCTTCAATTACTTCAATCTTGTAAGCCGATGCCGCTCTGATTTCATTGCTGAGTTTGACGTCGCCTGTAACATTGATGACCATTTCGGGTGCGGCATTGCAGAAAGATTGAACTTCGGTAAACACCGGAAGGTTCCACTTCTTTGCGAGAATGGCGCCGGGGGAGTCAAGTTTTTTTTCGAAAATTCCGACCAGTTCGGTGTTGGCGTCTCCCCGGAGCAACGAAATAAGAGCGCTTGCTCCTATGTTGCCGCCGGCAATCGCTATTCTAAGCATCTACTTTATAGCCCTTGTTTACTAAAGAGATTATCATGTCCATAAAATAGCTGAGCAGTTCAGAGTCCCATTGTCCATCGTACCGTTCCGATTTCATGGTCTCTACGGTTGCTTTTACAGACCTCCGATTACGGTATGGGCGCACTGAAACCATTGCATCAAAAGAGTCAACAATAGAAAGTATCCTTGCCATGAGAGGGATATCGTCCTCGGCAAGTCCGTCAGGAAATCCCATACCGTCCCAGCGTTCGTGATGATGGCGTATGGCAGGCAGAATCTTCTTCATGGAAACAAGGGGCCTGCATAATTCCTCTCCAAGGACAACGTGTGTCTTTATCATCTCCACCTCTTCTTTTGTCAGAGGACCCGGCTTGCGAAGCAGTGATTCACTCAGACATATTTTCCCGATGTCATGCAATATTCCGGCCTTTTTCATCTCCTCTCTGTCCTTCTCGGATAGCCCGAGATAGAGGACAAAATCGGCGGAGAGCTTGCTCACCCTTGAGGAATGTCCTTTTGTATATGGATCTCTTGACTCCATTGCTACTGCAAGGGTCATAATGATATTTTCAGAGTGGTCGAGTTCCTCATTTAACGACTTGACCTTCAGCAGTGATTTAATCTTCATAAGGAGTTCTACCGTGTCAAAGGGTTTACTTATAAAGTCGTCAGCGCCCGACTCCAAGCCCTTCAGTTTGCTCTTTCTATCTGTTAGGGCTGTTAAAAGTATTACCGGGAAGAAACGTTTTCCGGATATGTCCTTGAGTCTGCAGCAGAGTTCAAACCCGTCGATCCCCGGCATCATAACATCGAGGACAGCGAGATCAACAGGATGATTTTGAAATTTATCGATTGCATCAGAGGCCCCAAGTGCGGTATAAACTTTAAAGCCTTCTTTCTGAAAAACCGCCTCCATCAGTTCCAGATTTGATGGGATATCATCAACAACCAGGATGGAAGGCTTCTCTCTTTCAATAAGACACGTAAAAGGGCCCATGTAAAAGATTAAACCATTAGAAGAGATTTTTGTCAAGAAAATTCTTTAATAATGAAGTGTTACAGTGAAAACTTAACCTTTTTCTTAAAATTAGACCAACCTAAGTCCGGCATAATAGCAACAACTTTCATTATTAAGGTTGTTCATAAAAGATCTTTCTACGCCGTCTGCAAACAATATGCGGACGAGGCATATTCCTCCCGGCAGGGTTGAATGTTTCTCCTCAACAACCTCGCCTTCACCCCAGGAATTATAGTGTATGTGCCTGACTAAATCTCCGACTTTCAGATATAGTCTTGGTTTCATATATTGTAAATTATAGTATAAATAAAATGCCCGTCTATAGAATATGAATCCATCCCCCATGATTCAGGCAGAGGCCAGAAAGGTGAAGCGTCTTTCAGCGCCTTGATGGCGGCGTCATCAAGGTCTTTATATCCGGAGGTCCTGACCAGTTCAACCGCACCGAGCTTTCCATTTTTCATTATGGTAAAACGGATTAAGAGGTCGCCGGATATACCCCGGGCAGCGGCGGAAGGCGGATAAATCCAGATATGTTCTATTCGCTCTTTTAATTTCCTGTCATACAGCATGAATTTCAGTTCTTTCCCGTCAAAGGAAAGTTTCTTGTCGGCTTCAAATTTCTTATCATCCCTGTTTTGTAGTCCTCCTTTAGATCCGTAAGTCTGTTCCTGTCTCGTATCAAGGAGGGGTATTTTGTCTTTTTTTGCCTGCCCCTTTTTTTCCATGTCACGTTTTGCAAGGTCGTTGATAACATTCCTGTCAAAAAGTTTTTCTTTTATGGAAGGTTTCGGATTGTCGAGTTTCGGAATACTTTCCCTGCTTTCTTTTGATTTCATTTCTTTTGAAACATTGTCCTGGTGAGGCTCTTCTTTCACTGTCACAGTCTTCTGTTTGCCTTCCCGGTATGGCTGAGGAGAAGGAACAACGGGGTTTGGCGCGACCTGCGGTATAACAGTCGCCGGTGTATAAGTCTTCTGCGGAGGCGGTGGAATCGCTGTAGACGGCATTGAAGGCGCAACAGGAGAAGGCGGCAAAACGGGAAGGGGCTGCCGCATTCTACGCAAAGAAGGTACATTTGGCGCTTGAGTGTAAATATCCGCAGGAGAAACAAGCCTTGCAAGCAAACTTTCCTGTATATCCCCGCCTTTCCGATCTTGTACGGGAAATAAAAGCACTGATGCAAGAATCACGGCATGAAGGAGAAAGGAGAAGACAAAAAAATGTTTGAGACTCAACGTGCTAATTTCCCGAAGAACCTGATATAACTCATGAGGTTTGATTTGCCGCCGCCTTTCATAGTCCAGATTCTCAGCGCCGCCTCCCGTATTTCAGGCCTTCCGTGCAATGCAACCAGCCTTTCGGCGGATGCGTCATCTTTCAGGAAATAATCTCTCAGCGCATTCATTAGCATGAATCTTTTCTGAAACTTCGACCTCCACATCTTTTTATAGTTATCAACCTTATTTTCTATTATAGCTCTTGCGGCAAACTCCCCGGCCTTCATGGCGTAATAGATACCTTCATACGTAAGCGGCAGTACCTGGCCGGCCGAATCACCGGTAAAAAGTATTTTACTTTTATTATACAAGTCGCCGGTCCAAACTGGAATCCTGTAGACCCTTTTCTCGCCTTCCGTTTGAATCCCTTTTCTCTCCCTGAACCGCTCGAAAAGGGACTGTATTCTGCCCTGTTCGTACCCTCCGGTCCCGACCGATATACCCTGAGTCCAAGGGAATACCCATGAATATGACAGCGGCGCATGAGAAGCCCCGAACCAGAATTCACAGCAGTCCGCAGACATACCTTGTATTTTTTCGGACATGGTAAAGAAGGCGCGCACCGGCTTAATGCCAAGGGCCGTCCTCATCCTTGAATTCACACCGTCGGCGGCAATGATATGTTCGGCAGTGATTTCATATCGGTCCGTACCGGATATCGCCTCAACTTTATACCGTTTATTCCGGGAAACATTTACACATTCAGCCTCGATTAGATTTGCTCCGCATCCTTGTGCCTGCCGCCTTAATTCTCGGTCAAATTCGCCGCGTCCGATGATGGCAAGATTACTCCCTTTCAGAGAGATGTCGACTTTTTGTCCGGCGGGCGAGATGAGCCTGATAACTTTAACTTCCGTTTGAATGATATTTTCCGGAATGCCGAATTCGTCAAAGGCATTGATGGAGAGCCCGCCGCCGCAGGGTTTGACGAAGGCAAGGTTTCTTTCGAGAAGAACAACATCTCTGCCGTTTTTTGAAAGGACTTTGGCGGCTGTTGCTCCTGCCGGTCCCGCTCCGATGACAAGGACGTTTGTGCTCAGTCTCATTGATTAACTAAAAAGGACATGGATATAACATCCTACCCAACCCCTCCCATCAATCCCGAAAACTTTCGGGATTGATGGGAGGAGGAAAAGGTGAGGGGGTCACCTCATCGTCAGTAGCGCTAAACTTCAGATTGTGATTAAATATTTTGCCCGACTAATATTTCGGTATCCTTACGGTAAGCACCGGGCACGGGGCATTCCTTACAACCTGTGCTGCAGTACTCCCGAAAAGAATTCTGTCTATGCCCGTTCTTCCATGTGTTCCTATGATTATCATGTCTATCTTATTTTTAACGGCACAGTTTATAATCTCCTGATAGGGAACGCCTGTCCGGACAAGACGCTCAATATTTTTGAGCCCGCCGAGTTCATTAACGCCGAAGTTGTCGAGCTCTTTCTTGGCGCCTTCCTGAATGTCCTTGTAGATTGCATCCATTGATACATGAGGGACATACCATCCGGAAGCCTTTGCAATATCGTAAATAACATGAAGAACGTAGAGCTTGGCCCCATAACGATTAGCAAATTCAACTGCATACTTCAACGCCTCTGCCGAGCCCTCTGAAAAGTCTGTCGGGAAAAGAATACTTTTAATTTCCATTATCAAACCTCCCTTAAATATTTTGCTGCGTTTTCAGGCGATGTGGGAAGGATATAAAATCCTGAACCCCATTCAAACCCGCTTGTCCTTATAATCCTTGGAATTATCTCAATATGCCAGTGATAGTCCTCTCCGAGCGTATGCCAGTGGTTTCTTCTCGGCACCATATTCGGGGCTGTGTGAAGGAAGTAGTTGAAAGGCGGGTCATGGAAAACCTGCCTCAACTTTTTCAATATTGTCATAAGGATCAGTCCCATATCTTCAATCTCTTCATTGGTAATCTCCTGGAAAGCGCAACTGTGGCGCTTCGGGAGTATCCATGATTCGAAAGGAAATTGCGCCGCATACGGGCAAAAGGCAAGAAAATGTTTCGTCTCAAAGATGATCCTTTCACCGGTACTAAGTTCCTCCCTAATGATGTCGCAGAATATACATCGTTCTTTATAGGAAAAATACTGTTTCGAATTATCCAGTTCATCCTTTACAACCTTAGGTATCACCGGGGTAGCCATTAAAAAAGATACCGGATGAGAAAATATCTGTCCGGCGCTTTTACCGGAGTCTTTATATATAAGAATATATCTGAGTCTCGAATCCTTTTCAAGATCGGCAAGCCGGGACCTGTAAAGTGTTATGACCCTTATCATCTGTTCAATCCCCATATCTTCCGGCCTAAGGTTGTGCTCCGGGGACTCGACGAGGATTTCATTTGCCCCTATGGCGTTCATTTTATCATATATCCCGATTCCTCTTCTCCCAAGGTCTCCTTCTATCTGAAAAATGGGCTTAAAACTCGGCAAAGCCCTGACCCACCAGTCAGCGTCGGACTTCCGTATAGAGGTTATTTCGGGCGGGGTCTCATGTTCCCTGCCCCGGCAAAAAAAGCAGCTTGTTTCCGCCTTGTCATCGTCCGGCGGCTTGGTATATTCCGCCGGCGTCCGGGAATCCGACATAACGGCAACCCATCTTCCAAGAAGTATGTCTTTCCTCAGTTCATGCATCCCTGTTCCTCTTATATATTATCCTCAGCCCCTCAAGCGTAAGTTGCGGGTAAAAATCGTTTTGCCTCTTTAAAAATCCGGCGAGGAGTTTTCCGTATCCGCCTGTAACGGCAACCTTCAGCTCAAGACCGGTTTCATATTCTATCTCATTGAGAATCCCGTCAACCGCTCCGGCTGTGCCATAGAAGATACCGGATCGGATACAGCCTGCAGTGTCAGCGCCGAGCGCCGCTTCAGGCGGGAACAAAGTAACCGCTTGCAGTTTAGAGGTGCCTTTCTCAAGGGATTCGTTCATTAATCGTATGCCCGGCATTATGGTACCCCCGATATAGTTTGCATCCTTGCCCACAACGCTGATGGTAGTGGCTGTGCCAAAATCAACGACCGCCACCGGGCGTTTATACCGTTCATATGCCGCAACTGCATTTGCAATCCTGTCGGCCCCCAACTCTCCCGGCTCCGGTATAGCAAAGACAATTCCGGTTATAACTTTATAACTTACCAATAGAGGCTCTCCGGACACCGGACCCGTCAGGGCGTCTTTGATAACATCCGTATGGCCGGGAACAACAGATGATATTATAATCCCTTCCGCTATTTTGTCTATATTTTTTTCTTTTATAAACCCATTAACAATTGATGAATACTCCCGGAAGGAAAGAAGAGGCCATGTGTCGAAGGTCTTTACAAACAGGTCTGATCCGGTAAATAAACCGATATGTATTGAAGAATTCCCTATATCAACGGCAATAACCATCTATCTTACTATCGTCACATCTCCCGAACTGATTCTTTTAACCTCTCCTGAAGTAAGCTTTATCATAAGCATCCCTTCGCTGTCTAAGTCCAGGGCCAAACCTGTAAGGGTTCCCTGACCGGTAACTACCATAACCTCCCTGCCAAGGGTAGAAGACAACCGTTTCCATTCAGAAAGGAGCGTGTCCCTATCCATTACCTTCAGGGTTTTATACCACCGGTCTATCTCATTCAGGGTTTCCGCTACTATTTCCGTCCTTGAATAAACAATACCCGTCTCATTTTTAAGTGACGTCGCTATATATTTCACATCTTCAGGAAATTCATTGATATCCGCATTCACATTTATTCCGATGCCTACAACTGCAAAGATTATTTTATTCCGTTCCGTTTTAAGCTCTGTCAGAATACCACAAAGCTTTTTCTTTTGAATAATCAGGTCATTCGGCCACTTTATCGTAACATTAAGTCCGGTTACTTTTCTAAGCGCGTTTGCGCATGCAACGGAAGACATGATGGTGATGAGAGTTGCATCCCTTGGCGTGATATCCGGCCTCAGGATAATGCTTATATAGATGTTTACACCGGGTGGCGATACCCAAACCCTTCCGAGCCTGCCCTTGCCTTTACTTTGGGTATCGGCAAGAACAACGGCGCCTTCGACAGTCTTCGCGGCAATTTCAGAGGCGACGGCATTGGTGGAACCGACGGTATCGTAAAAGAAAATCTCCCTACCGACGTCGCCCCTCAGCCTGGATTTTATTTCAGCTATTTTCAAGGCTATACATTAATTGCAAAAAGCAAGGGCTATTCCTGTTTCAGTATGACGACTTCTATTTTTCCCTTTAACCCGTCTGCGAACCTTTTGGCATCATCTTTTGTGCCGACAATCGAATCATAATGCATGGGTATTGCAATTTTGGGCTTGATATCAAGCGCTGCCTGAATAGCTTCTTCGGCGGTCATTACATAAGTGCCGGAGACCGGGAGGAGGGCGATATCAGCCTTGAAGGTCTTCATTTCAGGGATATGATCGGTATCTCCGGCAATATAAATCCTCTTCCCCTTCACCGTAAATATGTAACCAACCCAGCCGTTTGTCTTTGGATGAAACTGTTTGTTGCTGTTATAGGAAGGCACGGCCTCGATTTCAACTCCTTCGACACTGATTTTATCTCCGGGACGTACCGTTTTCACCTTTCCGGAAAGCTTCTTTACGCAGTCCTGTGGCGCCACAATCATGGTATTCGGCCCCTGAAGCATCCTGACATCCTCAGGAGAGCAGTGGTCAAAATGTTCATGGGTGATCAGGATAATATCTGCGGTATCCTTTTTCTTGAGCTTGAACGGATCGGTATAGATTACCTTTTCCCCGACTATCTTAAAAGTGTCATGCCCAAGCCAGTGTATATCCTTAACCATTGAAGTTACCCCCTTCCCTTCCGCCATGACGGCACCCGGCAGAAGAGCAATGAAAATTATTGATATTATCGAAAATATTCTTATGAACATAGGACACAACCCCTCACTTTTTAAGGAAATTATAGCACAAATCTCCCCTTATTAATATTTAGGAAAAAAGTTCGAACCCGCGGTTTCAAAAAAAGCTTGACAACCTCTCTAAATTAGGTTATAAATAAATCAAGAAGAGCGGGCTTACCAAAAGTGGTGGACTTGCTTCTCTCAAAATTGGCATGAAGGTTGTAAGGTCGCAGGACGTAAGGTTGCAGACGTAAGAGTCTTAAGCTGTATGTCTCAAGATGTACAATCTGCCAAGATACGAGAGTAAGCAAGCCCCACTTTTTTTGTTTCCATAGTCGTCGGGGTTAGGCAGCGTTTAATTTAGGTTATTTATCTTTGAAAGCTTGGCCTATGTTGGGACGGAATTCGCGGGGACCGGAAAGACTGACGGGTTATGAAAACCCTTCAGTCTTTCCAATAAGGACGGAGCAATCTGCAACGCTGAGGATATATCTGGATAAACTCTCAACAACACCTCTGAACCCCTTCATGCCTTTGCTGCCGACAACAATAATGTCCGCTTTTATTTCATTTGCGGCATTCAGAATTTCTTCTGAAGGGTCGCCCATCGTTGTCAGTCTTTCTATATTTGAGAATTTATTGCTTAAATATTCGGCGGTCCGTGCAAGAATTTTTTGAGATTTCTGCAATTCCATAGAACGGTATTTTTTCAAATCTTCCCTGACACTTACTTCTATTTTTTCCATAAATCTATCAGGGATGTCATAAAAAGCCGGAGTGATTACATGGATGATTGTTATTTCCGTATTATCATGAAACGGGATCAGGGACAAGGTTTCTCCTGCTTTCTCTGCATAATCAGAGCCGTCTGTTGCAAAGAGTATTTTCATTTTATCCGCCGGCTCTTCCCGGGGAGGTTTAATAATAAGCGCCGGTTTGGAAGAACTGATAGACACGGATTTTGTGACACTGCCGACAATGCGTGATTTAATGCCCTTAAGTCTTTTGGGTCCCATAACTATTATATCAGCGTTCGAATCAACTGCAGCCTCAAGTATACATTTATCGGGATAGCCGTCCATCAATACCGTTTTTATTTGAGCGGGAACGGATTTCAGGACATTCAGGGCAGAGTCGAGTATATTAGACGCGATTGACCGTTTGATCTCTTTGATCCTTGCATAATAGTAATCTTCTTTGTCCTGAAAAGGGTCGTCGCTTATGACGTGAAGAATGGTAATTTCATCGTTCCGGGATAAATTAAGTCTTGTGAGAAATTGTGCCGCCGTTTCAGAATATTCCGAGCCGTCAGTAGGTAGCAATATCTTCATAGTATCATCCTGTCTTAAATGGGATTTTAACTAAAATGTCTATGCATATTATAATACCAATTTTTGTGCGGCTTTTTTCATCCTTCCTTCTAATCGACTAATCTCACAATTTCACCTGTCTCAACCCTGTCCGTTCTGGAGCTGTTCACAGGAGATTCCATGTCCGGGTACCCAATGGAAATGCCGAGTACGATCCTCTTTGATTCCGGAATCCCCAGAAACTTTTTTACATGCAGTGCGTAGTCGGTCAGAAACGCCTGCGGAACAGTCCCGAGACCGGAGGCATGTGCGGAAAGCATAAGGCTCTGAGCGAATAGACCCATATCAAACAAAGACCATAGGGGTAATGATGAATCCTGAAAGATAAACATAGCGTGCGGCGCTCCATAGAAACGGAAGTTGGCAATCTTGGATTTTTTCCTGACTTCCGGAGCATTCAGATCTTTTCCGGTCAGCTCGCTCCTTTTCTTAATGAGAGTTGCAATCCTCTCCTCTATAACGGGAGTCCACGACTTAGGCTCGGGAATATCCGGACAGGGTTTCTCGTCTTGTTCCAGAAGTCCTACAAGCAGCTTTGACAGCTCTTCTTTTTTATTGCCTGAAACAATAGTAACTTCCCATGGCTGGCTGTTCTTGTACGAAGGGCTCCATTTTGCCGTATCAATGACTTTTAAAAGAGTTTCGACCGGAACAGTGTCGGGTTTGAATTTCCTGATGCTCATCCTTGTTTTAATACATTCAATAGCATCCATTATTGCCTCCTCTGCTAAATTTATTATCTAAATCGCCCATTGTTGTAGAATATATAAAACAACAAAAACATGAAAACATCAATAGGCTATCCCGGTAATCCGCATAGCCGTTGCATTTCTGCCGGCTCTATTAGGTATTGACCGGACCG
This sequence comes from Thermodesulfovibrionales bacterium, assembly GCA_041660325.1. Taxonomy (GTDB): domain Bacteria; phylum Nitrospirota; class Thermodesulfovibrionia; order Thermodesulfovibrionales; family SM23-35; genus DYFC01. Next base: position 53,569 of record JBAZWR010000001.1, read on the forward strand.
ATATAAATACGGAAATGTATAAAGAGGAATCCTTATAAGATTCTTGAAGGATCCAAGGAGATTAGCTGTCATGAAGAGGAAAATGCTATCAAAAGAACAGGCACTAAAAGCCATACAAAACTTAGAATTCAGCGCGGATGTGACGGCTTCCGATGATAAGGTTGCCGTAGTAATGACACAGAATTGGTGCAGTGAATGGATGGCTATGAAAAGGTGGATGGACTCGATGGAGGACATAAAAGGACTGGATATCTATGAACTGATATATAACACAGTTGATTATTGCAATGATTTTCTGCAACTGAAGGAAAAATCCTGGAAGAATTACTTTATACCATATATCAGATACTATGCGGACGGCGTTCTGATCCACGAGTCAAACTACGTTAAAAAAGAAGACTTCCTGAAAATCCTTGAACTATAAAATAAATAGAGCCATTTTAAGGATCTTCTTGATTGGGCAACCTTTTACGCAGGCTATTCAACTTCTGCCGTTACGTCTTCAGGATGACCAAGTACCCTTAAATGGCTCCAGAATATTTCTTGCGACCCCGGTTCCGGGAAACCTTGAGCTCTTTTGTCTAAGTGGGCGCTTCGGCGGATGTTTTAGGCTTCCTCCTCGCTGCCGGAGGCTTGCACACCGCATCCCGCTCCCGCTCCCTTTACATCATTGATCCTCAGGTTAAATCCCGCTCCGGGTCTCGCAATTTCTTTTCTTGATTATAGTTTACTCTTTTTAAATTTTATTTCAAGAACGGATTGGATTGATATAGAGATGCCTGGGCTTATCAGAGCATTCTAAACACTGTTTTCAGTTATTCTTTGCCTAAATCAGGAATTATCAATGCTTTTCACAAGCAATGATAATTTTCGATAATCGTGGAAAAAGTAGTTAGCCTGAATAACCTACAATTGAAATACCGGCTATTTTGGCTTCTTCGAGGAGTTTGTCTTTGTTGAGAATCAGACTCTTTTTTGCTTCAACACACAATACCCTTGCTTTGACTTCCTGCATACTGGATAAGGTTTGTAATCCCACGGCGGGGACATCGAATCTCATGTCCTGATTCGGTTTGCTGACTTTTACGACAACGGCGCCTTCGCCTGCAAGCTTGCCGCCCCGTTTAATGGCTTCATCAGTGCCTTCAATGGCTTCGACCGCCATCACAGCCCGGTTCTTCACAACAACCGTTTGACCGATGTCCAGTCTCCCTATTTCTTTAGCTATCTTCCAGCCGAATTCGATATCTTTACGTTCATCATTTGAGGGTTTATTTTTGGTTAAAACACCTTCGGGCATAAGCAATCCCTTGCTGAATAAGGTTATATCGAGAAGCTCAATGCCTTCGTCAGCGAGTTCTTTTGCAATTGCCAGGAGTATGGAATCATCCCTTCTGTCTTTAAGGGTGAAGAGAAGTTTTACCGCCCTTAGGTCGGGCGTAATCTTGCTTTTATAGAGGAGTGTCTTGGATACTTTTCCGGCCATGACTGCTTCTTTAATCCCGGACTTTTTCAGTGAATTGATGAGAGTTCCTAACTTGCCGACATTCACCCACTTTATCTCATCAACATGGGAAGACAAAGACTTATCTGCCAGCGGTTCGAGAGCTATTGCACAAATGGTATACCCCTGTGACTTTGCCTCACAGGCAACAGCTATCGGCAGTTCACCCATGCCTGCAATTAATCCGAGTTTTTTATCGCTGTGTTGAATTTTTACCAAATTCACCTGATGGCACTTTTAACCTAATGTGCCTTTTAGATAAATGCATATCGAACAGTGATAATAGTGCATTAAGGAGTCGTCCGCACTCAGGCGGATTCGCCGAGGAGAACCTAAAAGCTTTTTTATCATATCAGTCTTTCAAAATTAGAACCTGTTTAGCAACATTTAGGTTAAGATTACTCTTCCTGTTTTCTGCAGATTCCCCTTTTATTCTTCTGAATAAACTCGATGAGATACTTGATTTCATCGGAATAAGGGAGTTCTTCCTGGACTTTTTTGATCGCTTCCTTGAGAGTATGTTTTTCTCTGAAGAGGATCTTGTAAGCTTTTTTGAGTTCGCTGATTGTCTGGTCGGAAAAACCGTGCCGTTTAAGTCCGATCGTGTTAAGGCCGAAGAGTTTTGCCCTCGGGCCCGAGGCTATTGTATAAGGTGGAATGTCCTGCGATACGCCGCTGAATCCCCCGATCATGGTGTAGGCCCCGATTCTTGCGAACTGGTGTACTGCTGCAAGTCCGCCTATGACTGTATGATCCTCTACCGTAACATGACCGGCAAGAGTTGCTACATTTGCCATGATAATATGGTTTCCGACTTTGCAGTCGTGGGCAATATGGACATAAGCCATGAGGAAATTATTGTCCCCGATCGTCGTAGTCCCGTCGCCTGAAACCGACGCCCTGTGAATTGTGATGTATTCACGTATTGTATTGTTATTGCCTATCTTTACATTTGTCTTTTCGCCTTTATATTTGAGGTCCTGTGGCGGCAGGCCGATGCTCGTAAAAGGAAAAACCGTGCAGTTTTCACCTATCTCCGTATTGCCTTCGATTATTACATTAGAAATAAGTTTCGAGCCCTTTTTAATGTGGACACCTTCTCCGATAATGCAGAACGGGCCGATAACAATGTCATCTTCTATCTCTGCATGAGAATCCACAATAGCCATGGGGTGAATTTCTTTTGCCATATCCCTATATCTCCTTATCTATAACCATTGCGGTAAAGTCAGCTTCAGCCACAATCTTGTCTTCAACTTTCGCATTACCGGAAAATTTCCATACGTTGCTTCTCTGCTGCACTATGTTGACCTCCAATTTTAACTGATCTCCGGGTACGACGGGTTTCCTGAATTTTGCCTTCTCTATACTTAAAAAATATACGAGCTGCCCGGCTGTCGCCCCTGAACGGAACGAAAGAAGACCTGCCACCTGCGCCAGGGCCTCGACTATCAAAACACCCGGCATTATAGGGTTTCCCGGGAAGTGTCCCTGAAAAAACTCTTCGTTTATAGTAATGTTTTTTATACCTACGGCCTTTGCTCCGGGATTTATCTCAATGATCCTGTCGACTAAAAGAAACGGATATCGATGAGGCAGAAGCTGCCGTATCTCCTTTATGTCCATCATCATGCGCCCCTCCTTTCAAGCTCTCTGATCTTTTCTTCCAGTTCTCTGATTTTCTTCTGCATTTCCGGCAGTCTCGCAAATACGGCCTGTGCCTTCAGCCACTCCCTGTGAGGCAGTGCGGGTGATCCGGAATACATTCCCTTTGTAATATGTCCCATAACGCCGGATTGAGCGCCTATCATTGTTTCGGAATCTATCTTCGTATGGTCCGCAACGCCGACCTGGCCGGCAATAGTCACATAATCGCCTATTTCAGAACTGCCTGCTATACCGACCTGCGCAATAATAATCGAGTTTTTCCCGATCCTGACATTATGCGCTATCTGGCTGAGGTTGTCTATCTTTGACCCTTTGCCGATAACGGTATTGCCTGTTGTTGCCCTGTCGATTGACACATTTGAACCTATCTCAACATCGTCCTCAATGCTGACCCCCCCTACCTGGGGGATCTTGTGGTAAATGCCTCCGTCAAAGACATAGCCGAAGCCGTCCGAGCCGATTACGGACCCGGAATGTATAATGACCCTGTCGCCAACTTTAATTCCCTCTCTCAATGTGACATTCGGATAGATAATGCAGTTTTCACCTATTGAGGTTTTTTCTCCAATATAAACATAAGGATGAATAACGGTCCCTTTGCCGATCGAGGCGTTATCCGAGATATATGAGTAAGGGAAAACGGAGACGTTTTCAGAAAGCATTGCCTTGTCGGATACGATCGCATCCTTGCTTATGCCTATAGGTTCCCGAGGTTTTACATAGAAAAATCCGAGCAGTTTTGCAAAGGCAAGATAGGGGTTGGGCACTTTAAGCTGCGTCATGTTTATGTCCGGAACCGGCTCTTTAATAATCAAACATGAAGCCCTGCATTGAGGAAGGTCCTTCAGATGTTTCTTGGATGACAGAAAGGTTATATCGCCTTTTTCCGCCTCAGGAATGCCGGATACACCGGTGATATCGATGTCCTTATCGCCGATAATCTCTCCATCCACAATATCTGCGATTTCTTTTAGTTTCATATTTTGACGGGGTCCTTTTCAGGCGAAGTAACTACGGACTTTTTTATTTCTCCGGTTGAGTCCCGGGCTTGAGTTTGTCAGCTTCTTTTAATTCGTCATATTCTTTTGTAAAAGGGTCTGTTATATCTAAATTTTTATCGCAATACAGTATGCCGCCTTTATCAATAATTACCGTATAGTTCTCTGCCGCGCCAATCTTCCCGGTCAACTCAAGAACCTCCCGAAGTATGTTACTGTAAAGTTCCTCATATTTCCTGCCAAGTTCGGCTTCCGCATCCTGACCAAAGCGGGACAGTTCGGTCTCCAGCTTTTCAAGTTCTTCCAGATTTTGTTTCAGCGCTTTTTCCGAAATATCCTGTTTTTGTTGTTCAAGTTCGCTTCCGAGTTTTCCTATAGCTTTATTTTTTTCCTCAATCGATGCCTGCTTTGCTTTTGCCAAAATATTATATTCAACCGTAGACTTCTTTCCGGCAAGAGATTCTTCGGCAACTTTTTGCAAATCTATGACCCCCATCTTTACGGAAATATCAACTTTTTTTGCGGTATCTTTAATTGCCCGATCAGGCATGGTCTTTGCGGCATCTTCAACCTTTGCGGCGCCCCTTGTCTCCGGAGCGGTCTCAACCACGGCAGTATCTTCAATCTTTACAGGATTATCAACCTTTACGGAACGGGCGGAGCATGAAAAGGACGCGATGCTAATAGCCAAGACCGGCGCTAATAACAGTGCATGAATAAATCTGCGAGGCGTTTTGTAAGGCAAATACATATGTTCCCTCTAATGGATATTATTGCTATATGGGCTTGTTTATTGCCGTGCCGGTTATTTTGCCTTTGTCTCGTTATATTTTTTCATCACGGTGTCGGTAATATCGATTCCTTTGCTTGAATATAGGATTACTGTTGAAGGCAGAATAAGGGTATAGTCCCCTTCCTGTCCCAATTTATGGACTATGCCCACCAGTTCGGTCAAGATTGAATTTTCCATTTCCCTCTGCTTTTTAGCCAATTCGGCCTCGGAATCGGATACAAATCTCCTGATATCCCTGTCCATTTTTTCAAGTTCATCTACCTTTGTTTTTTTGGCATCGTCGGAGAGAATGTTGATCTGTTTTTTCAAGTCTTCTTCCAGTTTCTTGGCTGTTGCAATCATTTTTTCCAGATCTTTTTCCTTTGACGCTTTCAGAGATTCGAGCGTGCTTCTTACTTTTTTGGCTTCATCGGATTGGTCTATCAGCTTCTGCATATCAACATAGCCTATTTTTATGGAATCGGCGGCGGAAGCAATGCCTGAAAAAAAACAAAAGACGACAAGCGCTGAAAAAAGAACAAAATACCTTCCTGCAATACTATTTCTCATGTGCCCTCCTGAAATTTTATAGATTAAAAAAATGTGCCAAAGGCGAATTCAAACCTGCCGGCTTTTTCTCCCGGCTTCTTGTCAAGATTATAACCCCATTCAAGCCTTATAGGCCCCATAGGTGAAATCCATCTTACGCCTAATCCTGCGGTATACCTCAACTTTATATCATTAAATGAATCAAAAGAACTCCCCGCATCTACAAACGCCACGCCCTTTAGTCTTATATCACTGACGAGGGGAAAGATATATTCCAGATTGAATATGAGTTCATTCTCTCCTCCAATGTAATCTCCACCTTTTTGTTTCCCTATACACTTTCCATCCTTAAGCGTTGTCCCTTCTTCGCACGTTCCATCTACGGGAGGATCAGCCACACATTGTCCGTTTACCATCGTTCCTTTTGCGCAGGTTATCGGTTGCTTTGGCCCACCTTCCCCATATCCAAGACCTCTTACCGTATAAATACCGCCGACATAAAATCTCTCATACAAAGGCAGTTCTTTGCCTCCCAGTCCGGAGGCGCTGCCAAGTCTGCCTCTTAACATAACCGTTGTGCTGCCGATCGGCAGATACCAGGCGGAATCAAGTTCGCCTTTCGCGAAATTATTCGTCCCTCCCAGTCCGGCATAGGTTATATAGACGGAATTTCTCGAACCTTTTGAAGGGTCAAGGTAATTGTCTCTTGAATCTCTTGCCAGTGAAGGGGTAATGCTGCTTGTGGTTTTTGTGCCTTCCTGATCCTTGATAATATCCGAGGCGGTGTCGGAAATATTGGTGATATTAGCATTCTCAAAATTGTAGCCGATATCGCCGGACCAGTATTCAGAAAACCTTTTGCCAAAGCTGAATCCGAAGCCTGTCGCCCTTTTATCGTAATCAATATACGTTTTTGTCGTCCTGTAAATATTCGTTGAAAACGATATGGGTTTGTCTAAAAACCAAGGGTCTCTGAAGGAAATGTCATAATATTTTGTCATGCCGCCAAGCTCCGCGCGCAGTTTTATATACTGCCCTCTCCCGAACAGGTTGCCCTGTGACAGCTCAACCATGGCAATAAATTTTTCAACCGAGCTATACCCGCCGCCTACACTGAAAAATCCCGTCGGTTTCTCTTTTACTTTAATATCGATGTCTACTACCTTTTCCTCCGGCTGAGGCTTCGGCGCCAGATCAACATTCTCAAAAAAGTTGAGGTTATTGATTCTTTCATAGCTTCTTTTTATAAGTGCGCTGTTAAAGGTTTCACCCTCATCAAACCGGACCTCTCTCCTGATAACCTTATCCCTGGTTTTCGTGTTGCCGATAATCTCTATCCTGCCTACTTTGTATTTTTCCCCTTCATCGATTTTCATTGCAAGTTTAACCAGTTTAGTATTGTCATCCGGGAAAAGATCGGGAGTAACGGTTATAAGGGCATATCCGTTTTCCGAATAGAGTTCCGATATGGATATCATGTCTTTTTTCAGAGTCTCTTTACTGAAAGGCTTGCCGGCAGCCATAGTGATCCGCTTTCTGACGGCGTCATCAGAGTATGCCTTATTGCCGGATATTTGAATGGAAGATATTTTATACTGGTCGCCTTCCGAAACCGGGATGGAGATAAGCATTTTTCTCCCGCCATCCGCAAGCTCGATTTTCGGTTCGCCGATTGCTACTTTTATGTAACCATTATTCAGGTACAGGTCCCGGATTCTCTCAATATCCGTGTCCATGCGTTCTTTTTGAAAATATCCGGACGAGCTGATAAAGGAGAAAAGCCACCATTCCTTTGTCTCCATAACACCCTTTACCTTGCTTTCTTTCAATGCCTTGTTCCCGTCAATAGCGATCTTTTTGATCTTCACCTTGGGGCCTTCTTCTATCTGATAGGTAAGACCCGCCTCATTCGGTCCCAATGTTTTGACAACCGGAACAATATGTGACAGCCAGTATCCTTCTTCTTCATAGAAGGCCCTGAGTTTATTTGCATTGTCCTGAATGAGGACCGAGTCGGCAATAGCGCCTGTTGTAACGGTTATTTTTTCCTTCAGTTTTGCATCATCAAATTCTTTATTGCCCTGGAATTCAATTTTGACGATGGTGGGTTTCTCCTTCACGGAATAGATGAGTTTTATGCCGCCCTCGAAAGATTCAATCTCCGCCTTTACATCATCAAAATATCCCATTTTGAAAATGCTTTTGATATCTTCATTTGTTTTGTCCTGCGAGAGCGGTTCCCCGGCCTTTTGAGTGATTTTAGTTTTAACCGAGGATTCTTCTATTCTCTTGAGCCCTTGTATCTCTATCGAGTTGATAAGCGGCTGGACCTGGGCTAAAAGAGTTCCCGGCAGTATAAGTAAGGCGGTAATTATGAATAATATTCTTATATAACGCATTAGTATTTTAGGCAATTACGGATTCAAAAAGTATAGCACAAAATGAACGAGAAATAACACAACTCCTGTAGGCCGTTCGGAACGCTTGCAGATAAATCTTGATTGCGGCAGGAATTTGGTTAAAATAGAATGCAAATATAACGCATTGTTTGGGTAACTTTAAGATTAACCGGATTGTACAATGGATGAATTAGTAGTAAAACGGCAGGTTGATGACCTTCTCATAAAAAGGGATTTTGAAACTCTCGTTGTTTTGTGTGAAAAAGACAGGCGCGCCTGGCAAGAGGTACGCTATCGTCTTTATTCCCTTGACGAGAGACTCCGCTGGACGGCAATAGAGGCAACGGCAAAGCTGATGGAAAAATGGTGGAAGTCCGGCAGTGAAGAAAAGGTAAGAAATCATATCAGGACTCTGTTTTGGTCAATGACCGATGAATCAGGAGGGATCGGATGGAGCGCTCCCCAGACCGTAGCGGAAATTATTGTAAATATTCCCGAAATAATAGACCCCTATGGCGGCATGATGATAGCTCATACAATTGATGAGCCGCCTCTCATAAATGGCTGCTTGTGGGGAATCGGCCGTTTGGGAAGGCTCATTACCGGCTCTATAGATTTTTTTCAGGAGCGGATTTTGGCAGCTTTTCAGATTGACGATGCCGAAACCCTCGGCCTGGCATCCCGGGCAATGGGAGAGGCAGGTTTTTACCCTGCAATACCTTACCTTAAAAAAATATCTTCCCGTACCGAACCTGTCCGGATTTACGTAATGGGTGATTTTCTTGTGAAGCCATTGTGCGGCTGGGTCGAAGAAGCTTTGTCAAAATTAATTGTAATCTATTGATATTAAAGAATAAAGCTTCTCAAGATAAAAGCAGGAATACTCTGAAAGCCCTCTATTGCAAATGAACATTATCGCCTGCTTAAAAAAGGCGGGTATTTTTGCGCTTATTCAATCAATTCCATTAATTTGCCTATAAATATTCTATACTTGACAAAAGAAAACGAGTTGAGTATCATTAAACACTTTTCTAAAGAAAGCTTAAAAAAAGCAGCAGGCATATTTCCGTTTAAACGTTAGTGAAAATATTCATAAGAAGGAAGGGGGTGACAAGCAGCGATACTTTTGATTCTGGTTGCCTGTATTCTATTAATAACATAGCAGAAGGAGGTAAGCAATGGGAATCCCAGGACAAGAGAAGTTATGGGATAAAGAAGAAAAAGGTCACAGAACGTACAATGACATCAGGATTTTTACTGATGAGCAGTTAAAAAATTATACAGAAGAAGAGCTGAAGAATTTTAAGACCAAGCATGACAGTAAAATGTTGGATGAATTAGAGAAGGGTCCCTGGCCAAGCTTTGTGAGCGACATAAAAAGAGAGGCTTTGCACAGACATAAATTGGGACAGGACGATCTCATGATCCCCGCAGAAATCTGCGATGATTTGTTGGGTGTTGTAGAGCTTTCATATAAAGAGGGTGAGACCCACTGGAAACACGGCGGTATCGTCGGTGTCCTCGGTTACGGCGGCGGCATTGTCGGTCGTTATTGCGACCAGCAGGCTGCCTTCCCGAACATTGCGCATTTCCATACTATCCGTGTTAATCAGCCCAGCGCGAAATTTTATACCACCGATTGGCTGAGAGGTTTCTGTGATATTGCAGAATACCGCGGAAGCGGATTGACCAACCTGCACGGTTCTACCGGCGACCTCGTTATCCTTGGTTCATTTTCAGACCAGTTAGAGCCTTTATTCTTTGACCTGACCCATGATCTCGGAGTTGATTTGGGTGGTTCGGGCGGAAATCTCCGTACGCCTTCTGATTGTGTCGGTAAGGCTCGGTGCGAGTTCGCATGTTACGATACCATGGATCTGTGCTACAACCTGACCATGACCTTCCAGGACGAGCTGCACAGGCCGGCCTTCCCATACAAATTTAAATTTAAATTTGATGGATGTCCTAATGGCTGCGTGGCATCAATTGCCCGGTCGGATATGTCTTATATAGGCACCTGGAAAGATGACATCCGTATCAATAAGGATGCGGTGCAGGCATATGTTGCCGGTGAAATCCCGCCTGACGGAGGCGGATTTGCCGGGAGAGATTGGGGTAAATTCGACATACAGAAAGAGGTTGTAGACCTTTGTCCTACTCATTGTATGCAGTGGGACGGAAAGAAACTCGGCATTAACAATGCGGAATGCAACCGCTGTATGCATTGTATTGACGCCATGCCCGAGGCATTAAGGATAGGCGCGGATCAGGGTGTGAGTATACTTTTCGGCGCAAAAGCACCGATCCTTGAAGGCGCTCAGATGGCGTGTTTGACCATACCATTTATGTACGTGAACAAGCCTTATGACAGCCAAAAAGCTCTTGTTGGAAAGGTTTTTGACTGGTGGATTGAAGAAGGCAAAAACCGTGAGCGTATAGGTGAAACGATCCAGCGCGTATCCTTAAAGACTTTTATTGAAGTGCTCGGGATTCCGCCTATGCCTCAGATGGTTAAAGCGCCCCGTGCTAATCCTTATGTCTTCTTTAAAGAGTCGGAAGTACCCGGAGGATGGCAGAGGGATATTAACGCTTACAGAACCAGACATCCAAAATAATACAAAGGAGGATATGTTATGTCGAAAGGCAAACTTGGTTATTTTAACCCCAAAAAGCCTCAGGAAGGCAGGATAACAGATGTCGGACCGAATCATTACGGACAGATGCTGCCGCCTGTCATTAGAAGGAATTACGGGAAATGGCTTTCCCACAGAATACTTGAGCCCGGTCTTTTGGTGCATGTTTCCGAGACGGGTGAAAAGGCGTTTACTGTGAGAGCTGGTGCACCTCGACTGATGTCAGTTGAGCACATCCGCGAAATCTGTGACATAGCCGATAAACACTGTAACGGTTATCTTAGGTTTACGACGAGAAACAACATTGAATTTATATTAGACGATGAAGCAAAGGCAAAGGCGCTCAAGAAAGAACTCGACAGCAGAAAACATGTTGGAGGCTCTTTTAAGTTCCCGACAGGCGGCACAGGAATGGGCATAACCAATATTGTTCATACACAGGGATGGGTACACTGTCATACCCCTGCAACCGACGCCTCCGGTCCGGTAAAAGCTACCGCAGACGTGTTGTTTGATGATTTTAAGAATATGAGACTGCCGGCGAAATTGAGAATAGCCCTGGCATGCTGCCTTAATATGTGCGGTGCAGTGCATTGTTCCGATATCGCACTCCTCGGCTATCATCGCAAGCCCCCTGCAATTGATGATGATGCCATCGGGAAGGCCTGTGAGATTCCATTGGTTGTTGCAGCCTGTCCGCTTTATGCAATTAAGCCGGTAACAACGGCGAATGGGAAAAAGAGCGTTACAGTCAATCAGGAAAAGTGCATGTACTGCGGAAACTGCTACACTATGTGTATGGGTTTGCCGTTGGCAGACGCTGAGGGCGACGGCATAGCTATCCTGGTCGGTGGAAAGATTTCAAACCGTATCAGCATGCCGAAATTCTCAAAGGTTGTTATCCCGTGGCTTCCGAACACCAGGCCGCGCTGGCCCGAGGTGACGAGTGTTGTCAAGAATATCGTTGAAATCTGGGCAAAAGATGCGAACAAGTATGAAAGACTCGGCGACTGGGCGGAGCGTATCGGCTGGGAGAAATTCTTCGAGAAGACCGGTATTCCGTTTACAGAGAAGAGTCTCGATGATTACCGTCTTGCCGTTGACACATACAGAACATCAACTCAGTTTAAATATACCGAACATGCATGGGCTGTATCCAAAGCTGTTGGTGGTATATAAGAAATTAAGAGGAGCGGAAAACTATGGGAAGACCAGAAGACATAAGACAGGCTATTCTTGATTATGCTTCAAAAGGCGCAAAGAGCAAATTCTATTTCAAAGATATGATGATCGGTGTGAAGAAGACTATTCCTGACGCCGGTGCCTCGGAGATTAAAAGCGTGGCATCCGAAATGGTAAGAGAAGAGGTATTGGAGTTATTATCAACCGGAAGCTCTACCATGTACGGACTGAAAGGCAGAGGCATATCTGTTGAAAAGTCAGGTGATGCAGGAGGATAGAAACTCGCAAGAGTCGTAGAAGGTTTGTCCTGAAAATCTGATTTTATATGAATAAGGCAAAGGGCGGCTATCCCGATAGCTGCCCTTTGCAACTTTTCTCGTATTTGAAGATTAGTTTTTTCATTAAAGTGCTGATCTAAAAAATACCTGCCTTTACGTCTTACTGTAATTCATAAATTCATATGGTAATATAAAAATTATGAAAGAACCGAAAGATATAGAGAATTTTATCAACGAACAGAAGCTCAGGTTGCTGGAAAAACCGGATTGCGCCGCATCCCTTTATAATTTGGGCGTTGTCTATATGAACCAGGGAAAATTCGATGAAGCCATAGAGTCTTTTGAAGAGTCTATTGACCACGGCGTAAGGATGTTCGAGGCCTTTGTGAACCTCGGATATATCTATTTCAAGGACGGCGACCTCGAGAAGGTAGTCAAAGCAAATTTAAGGGCAATCGAAATAGAACCGAGATACGCAAGGGGATATGCAAACCTCGGATTCGCATATCTTCAGATGGGGAAAACCGATGAGGCCATAGAGGCGCTTAAAAAAGCCCTGGAATTGAATCCCGAAATAGTTCAGGCGTGGTGCAACCTTGCCAATGCCTATTTACAAAAAGGGGATACCGATCAAAGCATTGAGACAAACAAAAAAATGCTCGCCTTAGCCCCCGATTTTGCGCTTGGCTACAATAACCTTGCCAATGCTTATTATATAAAAGGAGAATTTGAAGAAGCCGTCAGGAATTGCGACATGGCGGCAGCGTTGGGGTTTGAAGTCCATCCGGAGTTTTCAAAACTGCTGGCACCTTACCGCCATAAAGATACCTCAAAATGATAGACGAGCTTTTCTCAAGATATCAAAACGAAATACGTAAGGCCGATATTCTCTTCAAAACGATTGCAGAAAAATATCCGCTGAGCGTTAAATGCAGAATTCGCTGTTGTGACTGCTGTCATGCTATTTTCGGGGTCTTCCCTATCGAGGCTGCGTATATTCATCATCATCTTAACAAGTTGGACAGAAAGATCAGAAGAGACGTCCAAAAGAGGGCGGAAAAATCGGAAGTTGAGATGTTGAAGGCATCTGATAAGCTAAAAGAGGCCTTCAACGACAACCCGAAGATGCAGGCATACGGGTTGGGGAAACAGAGGGTGAAATGTCCGTTATTGAATGACAAAGAAGAGTGTGTTCTCTATGAAAACCGTCCTGTTATCTGCCGCGTTTACGGAGTGCCTTTCAGCCTTAAGCATGATGACAAGGAACAATCTTATGCCTGCGGCTTGTCCGGTTTTAAGGCAAAGGTTTCGTATCCCACCGTCAAACTTGATAAGATATACGGCGAACTTTATATTTTATCGAAGGAGCTTTTGACTGGAGCAGGTTCTCTCCATACTGAAAGAGCGGATCGAATGCTGTCCATCATAAAAGTAGTAAGGATGCCGTTTGAAGAAATCGTCAGAGGCGAGTTTGAATAGCGGCGTGCAATTTTTCCGCATGTCCGTCTAAATTCACCCCTATTACCGGCAGGTCTTTTGTCCCGGCATAAAGATCAAACAGAGGATTAAAGGATGCTTTCAGTTCGTCCAACGAAAAAGACCGGAGTAAAACAATAAACTCCGTATAAAGGCCCGGATTATTATTAAAAGCATCTTTTTGCCGGAGCGCCTCACAAAATCCCTGAACAACCGCATCTACGGAATAATCTTCCACCCATACAACTTCTCCTACACCGTCTATCTTATCCAACCGCATATGGAGAGAAAGATGCAGAAAAAAATAGAAGAGGGCGAAGAGAGGGTTTATCTCATCTCTCTGAAAGTCAAGCAGGGGTTTATATCGCCGAACAGTCGTCAGCCGGACATCTATTTTTTCATTATCCACTTTTACTATAAAATCTCCTGCAGCATGGTGCCATGGATAGATATAGTTGAAATTTTCAAAATCATAATAGAGCGTCAAAATCTTTGATGACTGCCTGTATATTTCAAAGCTTTGAGAGTTGGTGAGATTCAGATAACCGGTCCCGAATTCCCAGAGCTGCAATGTATAATTGCTTTCTTCATCCCGCGTAATATGAAATTCATGATAGCCTTCAAACCAGTCCTCAAGAAGAAAGACCATGGAATTCAACTCACCTGAAATATATGCCTCCGGCAAATAAGGAAGACTGTTTTCCGTATGGAAACGCTGCAGCAATGAAACTTCTTCACGCAACCATTTCTTGCCGGTATCCGTCACGGCGGCATTTAACCCGAATTTCACTTTCCGATTCTCCAGGACCAAGTCAATGCTTGCCGGATGATATAAGAGCCCGTGTTTTTCTGCCCTGATGAGGATTTCAGTGATCCCGTTCAGAGAGATTTCCCTGCCGATTTTTCGGGCGGCAGCTTGCAGAAGCGGTATAAATTCATCCTGTTTTAAAAAATCTTCGATGGATCGGAAATAGATTTTATAAGGCGTGTTTAAAGGATCACATTCTAACGGCAACCCCAGTTTTTCCGTATCTACGGGAACATCGCCAAAGGGCGAAGATACAAGATATGTTATGAGAGGTGTATGCATTATTTCGGCTTGCCGATTTTTTCCAATGCCTCTTTTGATAATAGAGCAACGGTAACTTCTTTTAGTTCGCCGTCTTTGAATATGCGGAGCTTCTCATGATCGGTTTCGAGTTTATTTAATTCTTCAATGACGTCATTGTATCCTATATTGCCTAATGCCCAGGCTGCATAGCCTCTCAAGGTCGGGTCGGTATCTGCGAGGAATGAGCAGAGGGCCCGGAAGGCATATTTGACCAGATCAGGCCTCACTGCTGCGACTTTTCCGATAGCCCACGTGACCTCCTTTCTGAGAGTCTCTTGTTTCAGAAAGGAGAGTAAGGCTGGGCTGAATTCTCCCAACATGTCGGGGTTTGTGCTTACTATTGAAGCGGCTGCCTCAAGTGAGCCCCAGGCAGATGTACCCGGGGCGGCTGCGCTCTGCAATAAATTGGATAATAATTTACTGATGATGTCGGGCCGTCTCTCCCCGACTTTTTTGCCGACTTCTCCGAGCAGATCAATGATCTGATAGCGCAAAGATTCATCAGGGGTATAGAGCATGCGCTTTAATTCGTTCATTACCCGGGTGTCTTCTTCTGCCAGAGCAATAAGCTCTTCACGTTTATTTTCCAACGCATACTGACGAACTATTTCCCTGGAATATTTCTCGGAGCGCATTTTAGTTTTATTAATGGGAAGAGAGTTTTTAAATTTTTCTTTGACTTTCTCTCCCGTAGCTTCCTGGAACTGGTCGAAGAGTTTAACAAAAATGAGGGCGCCCCTTACATAGCGATCATTGTAGATTTTATCAGTGACGATCGTGTGGGTTATGATGTCGTAATTCCCGACAACGGCATCCGTGTAATCATCTCCGTGTGAAAGCGAGAAGGCCAGATAATCATCGTCATTACAGGAAAATAATAACGCCTCGATAAAAGCGGCCCCCATATTATGTCCCGTTGCGTCATAAGCATATACGACTCCGCAATGTTCGCAGACGCCTACAGGGAACTCGACTATTTTACGTGATTGTAATTCCTTTGGTTGCTCTATTTTGTAAAAGCAAAAAGGGCAGCGGGGTTCTTCCGGTGAAGCTTGCATGATTTAACTCGCTATCTCCTGTAGCACTGCTGCAGGTTTATTTTATAGTTCCTCTCCGTTTACAGGTGAGGTCGGGTCTTTTTGATATCTCGAAAGTTTTGCTTGTTATGATATTATAAGATATTGTCTCATTTTTTTTTGAAAGGAGTTTCTTATGCCTATCTATGAATTCCGCTGTCTCGGCTGCGGGCATGTATTTGAGCTTTTAAAGCTAAAAAAAGAAAGCGAAGAAGCAACAATGAGGTGTCCCAAATGCGGTTCCGAAGAGGTCGAGAGGATATTGAGTAAGGTAAGCGCGGTCATATCTTCAGGTAAAAAAAGCACTCATATGACAAAAAATTGCGGCAGCGGTTCCTGCTCCTCTTTTGAGATCCCGGGCCCAAAAAGATGATCCGATGTCCAAGGCTTATTATTGCAGGCCTTGGCGGTGATACAGGGAAAACGGCGATCAGTGTAGGTCTCTGCCGGTTCTGGAATAAAAAGGGTTACGGAATCATACCCTTTAAGAAGGGTCCCGACTATATCGACATGGGCTGGCTGGGCATTGGAGCAAACCATCCATGCTATAATCTGGATCTTTTCATGATGAACAGGGAACAGGTCCTCGCCTCTTTTTGTCTGAATACCTTGAATGCCGATATGGCGGTTATCGAAGGTAACCGCGGGCTTTATGATGGGATGGATGTGCACGGGAATGTGAGCACGGCGGAGTTGGCCAAACTTCTTCAGACCCCGGTTATCATCATTGTTGATTGCACAAAAGTCACCCGTACGGTTGCCGCTTTGGTGCTCGGCTTACAGGTTTTCGACAGGGACGTGCCGATCAAAGGAGTTATTCTCAACAGGCTGGCCGGAAACCGTCACGAGCAAATCATCCGTGAGTGCATAAAGCAATATTGCAAAATCCCCGTTATCGGGGCTATCCCCAAGCTTGGCGATGTTATCTTCCCGGGACGACATCTTGGACTGGTGCCTTATCAGGAACATCCTATTTCTGAAGAGGCTGTAGAGAAAGCTGCTGAAGTCGTTTCTCAATATCTGGATACGGACCAATTAGCACATATCGCCGGGGATGCTAAGCCGATAGACTTTCACTGCCGCGAATATCCGGAAGTTGCGGAAAAAGCAGTGACAATCGGTATCATTCGCGATTCCGCTTTCCAGTTTTATTATCCGGAAAATATTGATGCATTAAGAAAAGCAGGGGCGGAAATAGTGGAATTCAGCGCATTAACCGACGATCTGCCGCATTCTTTAGACGCCCTGTATATAGGCGGCGGTTTCCCTGAAACCCATGCGGAAAGGTTATCCGCAAATGAAAAGCTGAGAAAGTCCATAAGAAATGCCGTAGAAGACGGCCTTCCCGTGTATGCAGAATGCGGGGGCTTGATGTATCTTGCCGAGGAGCTGATCTTGGAGGAAAAAACCTATCCTATGGCAGGGGTGCTCCCTATTACAGTTGGAGTCGGCAAAAAACCCCGGGGGCATGGATATACGGTGTTAGAAGTGGACAGGAAGAATCCTTTTTACACAAGCGGGCAGACCTTCCATGGCCATGAATTCCATTATTCGCATGTGCTAAAAATAGCAGAGAACGCCGGGCTGTTTTTTGCTTTCAGAATGCTGAAAGGGCACGGAATTGCAGATAAAATGGACGGTTTCTGTTATAAGAATGTACTTGCTACCTATACGCATCTTCATGCGGTCGGCACAGGAGAATGGGTGGAAGGCATGATAAAAACAGCCTCTGACTTCAAGAGAAAAAAACTTATTTTTCAATAAATTTTTTTTATTTGACCATACTTATGCCTTTGTATTACCTTTTATAACCCGTTTAAAATATCTTTTTTGTTGATTGAAAAATAATATATCGCTGTGATATTATACGCAGGCTTGAATTGATGGGAGATGTCTTCTATCAAAAAATTTAACTTTAAATAGAAAAGGAGGAAGAAAAAAATGCCGCATCTTGAATTTGAAGGACAACAATTTGAAGTTGATGAGGATGGTTATCTTGTAGACTGGCAGGTATGGAAGGAAGGAATGGCTCCGATTATGTCAGCCCAGGATGGCGTAGAACTCGGACCGGAGCATTGGGAAATTATTAAGTTCCTCAGGGAATATTTTATTAAATTCCAGATAGCTCCTATGATCAAGATACTCGTCAAGGAAATCGGCAAGAGTTTCGGACCGGAAAAGGGCAACACAAAATATTTATATGAATTATTCCCGGGTGGACCCGCAAAGCAGGCATGTAGATACGCCGGACTTCCAAAACCGACAGGCTGCGTATAGTTAAAATATATTGAAAAGCAAGAAGTCGGAGGTTATAACTTCTTACTTCTTGCTCTTCACTTTTGTATCTTTAGAGTACCTTAAAACAAATTGCATGTAATCTTGCGAATAAAATCAGCCTGATTTCGGGCATAAGGAGAAGTGCATACCGGATATGAATTTTAAGGATCTCCTGGCAAAGAGAAAATCTGCAATCAGAAAAAAATGGTTCGACGCCGTTATTGACGATTATCCGACCGATTCTTCCGATTTCCTAAGAAAACAAAAAGATCGCTTTCTCAATCCTGTCGGGCAAACCCTCCTGGAGAATATAAACGGTCTTTTAGACGAGATTATCCTGAATGCAGACTCTGAAAAAGTTTACCCCTATCTCAATGATATTATAAAAATAAAGGCTGTCCAGGATTTTTCTCCGTCAAAGGCCGTCTCTTTTATTTATCTTTTGAAGCGCGTAATCAGAGAGGAACTTGAAAGCGATATTGAAAAAAATAAACTTACCGAAGAACTGAAGTCATTTGAAACACAGCTCGATAACCTTGTCCTGCTTGCTTTTGATGTTTATATGAAGTGCAGGGAGAGGATTTTTGATCTGAGAGTCAATGAGATAAAAACTTTGACGTTCCGGCTTTTAAAAAGGGCGAATGTCCTTTATGAGGCGGAGGAACAAATATCGGAAGTCAAAGCGGAAACAGTATTAACTCAAAACATAAAGGGGTAAGAACATGGGACTTTTATTTTCATTCTTCGCAGTTATCTCTCTCATAGTCATTGTCTTCATCGGAGTAAATGCCGCTAACCTCCATTACCTGTTTGGCGTTGTCATTCCTTATGCGGCTTTCCTCACATTTATCGTCGGGGTGGCGTATCGGGTTTTTAAATGGGGACGCGTGCCCGTTCCATTCCGCATACCGACTACCGCGGGACAGGAAAAAAGTTTGCCATGGATTAAATCGAATAACATAGACAACCCCTCTAATTCTTTAGGTGTTATTATCAGAATGGCATTGGAAGTGTTTCTTTTCCGTTCACTATTCAGAAATACCAAAATGGAGTTAAGGGACGGACCCAAGCTTTCCTACGGTTCTACCAAATGGTTGTGGCTCGGCGGATTGGCTTTCCATTATACCTTTTTTATTATTCTTACCAGACACCTGAGACTGTTCTTCGAGCCTGTTCCTGTTGTAATAAAAATCATTGAATCACTTGACGGTTTTTTCCAGGTCGGCGCGCCGGTATTATATCTGACCGATTTAATCTTTCTTGGCGCCGTAACCTACCTCTTCCTGCGCAGGGTCATCATTCCTCAGGTCCGATATATATCCCTTGCTCAGGATTATTTCCCATTGTTCCTGATATTGGGGGTCGGCCTTTCCGGCGTCCTCATGAGATATTTCATGAAAACGGATGTTGTCGGTATAAAGGAATTGACGATGGGATTGGTTACCTTAAAACCTGTAGTCCCAAAAGGCATCAACATAATTTTTTATATACATTTGTTCCTTGTCAGCGCACTCTTTACATACTTCCCGATGAGCAAGCTGATGCATATGGCCGGGGTATTTCTCAGCCCGACAAGGAATCTGGCAAATACCAACCGTGCAGAAATGCATGTTAATCCCTGGAATTACCCTGTTAAGGTTCATACCTATGAAGAGTATGAAAATGATTTTAGAGAAAAAATGAAAGCGGCTGGATTACCGGTAGAAAAGGAGTAAATATGGCAAATCCAAAACCAGAAGAACTCGCGAAGATTGATCACAGGCCTCCCAAAACGGGGTGGATGGATACGCCTACCGTATTTAAGCAAGGCATCTTCCCCTATGGTTGTAAAGCGAAATCCCTTGAAACCCTCAGCTTCCCGAACCCAAGGCAATGGTCCGTAAAAGATGAGGACTGGAAGCTGCCCCCAAACTGGCAGGAGATTTTCATAGAAGGTTTGCGGGAAAGGGTAGACAAGTACCGGTCTTTCCGACTCTTCCTCGATATCTGTGTGCGGTGCGGCGCCTGTGCAGACAAATGTCATTTTTATATCGGCGGCGGCGACCCGAAGAATATGCCTGTTGTCAGGGCCGAGCTTCTCAGGTCTGTTTACAGAAAATACTGCACTACTTCAGGCAAAGTCATGGGTAAGATAGCCGGAGCAAGAGAACTTACTGTTGATGTGCTGAAAGAGATCTGGTACTATGCATACCAGTGTACTGAATGCCGCCGTTGCTCGCTATTCTGTCCCTATGGAATTGATACTGCTGAAATCACTATATTAGCCAGAGAGCTTCTCATCTCTC
>JBAZWR010000002.1:0-28883 GCA_041660325.1 Thermodesulfovibrionales bacterium
ATAGAGGCCGACGGCATTATCATTGCAACAGGCTCGAGACCCTCACGGATACCCGCTTTTCCTTTCGACGGGAAACGTATACTCTCAAGCGATCATGCCATAGGCCTTACGGAAATACCGAAGAGTATTCTCATCATCGGGGCCGGAGTGATAGGCTGTGAATTCGCCTGTATTTTCAGTGAGCTTGGCGTCGAAGTAACTATGCTGGAAGCGCTGTCGAGGGCGGTTGCTACTGAAGACCTCGAGATTTCAGAAATCCTTGAACGGGAACTTAAAAAGAAAAAAATACGGTTGCTCACAAATACAAAGGCAGATAGAATTGAAATTAAAGATGACGGTGTGCATGCATTCCTCCCTGACGGTAAGGAAATCATTACTGAAAAGGCCCTGGTGTCTGTTGGAAGGGCCTTCAACAGCGAAGGGCTTGGGATTGAAGAAGTCGGTATAAATAAAGGCGTTCGCGGTGAAATCATCGTAAACGAAAAGATGGAGACGAATATCCCGGGCGTCTATGCCGTAGGCGACGTTGTCGGCGGTCTCATGCTTGCGCATGTCGCTTCAAGGGAAGGGTTGACGGCGGTCACAAACATCCTGGGCGGAGCCGACAGGATTGATTACAATGCAGTTCCTTCCGCTATCTTTACATCTCCCGAAATAGCCTCCGTGGGCCTCAGGGAGTTTCAGGCTGAAGAAAAAGGGATAAAGGTAAGGTCGGGGCATTTTCAGTTCAGGGCGCTCGCTAAAGCTCATGCAATAGGCGAGATAGAAGGCCTTGTCAAGGTTGTTTCAGACGCAACGACTGACAGGGTCCTGGGTGTGCACATTATCGGCCCCCATGCCTCCGATCTTATAGCTGAAGCGGCATTAGCGGTAAGAATGGGGCTCAAAACAAATGACATCGGAGAAACGATTCACGCACACCCCACACTGCCGGAAGCATTGATGGAAGCCTCCGAAGATGTGTTCGGCAGAGCCATTCACATACCCCAAAAATGATCGCCGGCGAAAAAACAGACAACCGCTTATTACAATCAAAAAATGAGCACCGGGAATTTCAGTGTATTTTTAGAGTTGACCTCCGGAAGTATTGCAAACCGGGCTGAACTGAAAGATGAGCCTGTTGATATAAGCAGGGTTGAAGAAACCGTGAAGAAGTATCTTTAAAGCACTGTACAGAAGATTAAAAGCATTATATAATGTAATGGTATGACGGAAAGCACTAATCTTTTGAGAAAACAGGTGGCCTCCGAGATAAAGATAAGGAGGCTGATATTCTACACCGTTATTTTCCTCAGTTTTATCTATCTTCTCATTAGTTCAATCTTTACAGATATGGGTCTCTTAAAATACAGGGAGCTTTACACAAAAAAAACGCGCCTTGAAGCGCAGGTGCAAGAGATGGAACAGGAGAACCTGCAGATCAGGTCACAGATAAAGCTGCTCAAGGATGAACCCTATTTTAAAGAGAAATACGCACGGGAGGAATTTGGTTTAGCAAAACCCGACGAATACATCTTCCAGTATGACAGATAACCCGCTTTACATCTGCTTCCTCTGGCATATGCACCAGCCGTACTACAAAGATCCCGCAAAAGGCAACTACAGACTACCATGGGTAAGGCTTCACGGCACGAAGGATTACCTTGATATGCTTGAAAATCTAACGGAATTCCCCGAGATAAAACAGGTCTTTAATTTTACCCCTTCGCTGCTCGAACAACTGACGGACTATACCGAAAATAATGCAAAAGATCAATATCTGACACTGTCTTTAAAGAACGCCTCCGAACTTGGACCGGCAGACAAGCTCTTTATCCTTGAGAATTTCTTCCTCGCCAACTGGGACAATATGATAAGACCTTTCCCGAGATATTACGAACTGCTGGCAAAAAGGGGATTGCATGTTATCAGAAGCGATATCAGCCGCATGGCAACCTATTTTACCAATAACGATTTTCTCGACCTGCAGGTTTTGTTCAATCTTTGTTGGGTAGACCCTTTGTTCAGAGGGAAGGACCCTTTTCTGAAAGGACTTGTTGAAAAAGGCCGGGACTTTACCGAAGAAGAAAAGAAAATACTTATTACAAAACAGCTTGCAATCCTGAAAGAGATAATCCCGAGGTACCGTGAGGTAGTAAGCAAAGGTCAGATAGAGCTTTCCGTATCTCCCTTTTACCATCCTATTCTACCTTTGCTCTGCGATACTAACTCTGCAAGGGTTGCCCTGCCTGATATCAGGCTTCCGCATAAACGGTTTTCACACCCTGAAGACGCCGAAAAACAGATCAGGATGGGCATAGAGTATTTTGAAAAAACCTTCCGGTACAGACCGGTCGGCATGTGGCCTTCGGAGGGGTCAGTCAGTGAAGAGGTATTGCGCATCGTGGCTAAAGAAGGCATACAATGGCTCGGCACCGATGAAGATATACTGTCAATGTCCCTTGGAAGGCAACTCAGGGATTCGTCAAGGAACATCATCGATCCCATGGCACTCTACAGGCCCTATCGGTTTGAGGATGTATCTATGATCTTCAGAGACCATTCCCTGTCCGACCTCATAGGCTTTGTATATTCCAAATGGGACCCGAAACATGCGGCGGATGATTTCATCAATAAGCTTATTCATATAAGAAACTCCCTTCCCAAAAACAGTCCGCATCTTTTATCCATTATCCTTGACGGCGAGAATGCATGGGAATATTACAGGAATGACGGCCGGGACTTTCTGCTGTATTTATATGAAGGCCTTTCAAACGAGAAACGGCTGAAGACCGTGACCGTATCCGAATATCTGAACGCGCACGACAAAGGAGAACCGCTCGGCAGACTTCATGCAGGTTCCTGGATCTACGCAAACTATGCCGTATGGATCGGTCACGAAGAAGACAATACGGCCTGGGACTACCTCTCCGGGGCAAGGGATGAACTTGTGCTGTATCAGAAGATGAACCCTGAAAAAGACCTTTCAGCGGCCTGGAAAGCCGTATATATTGCAGAGGGGAGCGACTGGAATTGGTGGTATGGAGACGATCATGCCACGGATACGCAGAAAGATTTTGATGAACTTTTCAGATTCAATCTTATGAATGTATATCAGGAAATAGGCAAAGAAATCCCGTCGCACCTGCATGTGCCCGTGCCGAGAGAAGACAGGAGCATTTCTCCTTCCGTTGCCATAAGGGGCTTTATCCATCCCAGGATTGACGGTTTGGTGACAAGCTATTATGAATGGTATCAGGGCGCTCAACTGGACATCAAAAAAGCCGGCGGGAGCATGCATAAATCGGAGAGCATCCTGTCAACGCTTTTTTACGGCTTTAATGAAGACAGTCTTTTTGTAAGATTAGACCCGGCAGTGCCCTTCTCCGAACTGCCTGAGCATACGAAATTTGCCGTTAATGTGATTAATCCGATACGGAAGAAGATAGTTGTTACAATAAAACCTATCGTGAGCGCTGAATTGTTTGAAAAGACCGGGGACGACTGGAAACCGATAAAGAAAATCACCGACATTGAGGTCCGGGACATCTTTGAAATAGGCGTCCCCTTCGGTGATCTCGGCGCTAAGGAAAAAGATGAATTGAATCTGTTTATCTCGGTTTTAAAAAACGGCGAAGAAATAGAACGCTGTCCCTGGAGGGGCTATATATCACTTAATGTACCAACCACCGAATTTGAAGCTATGTTGTGGTACTAATTCATTTTATGTTTGTCATTTGAAAACACGTATAATTAGACAAGGAGGCTTGAAGGGAGCATGAAAATTAATTTTTCCAAAAAGCAGTATGAAGAACTTATTAAACTGGTTTATCTGGGAAACTGGTTTATTAATTCGCATCGCACAAATGATATCGTTGGGAAATATGAGGAACTTGAACAGTATATTTTTTCCTATTTTGAGGATTTCGGTATGGAGCAATACATCGAGTATGACAAAACAATTGATGAATATTTTCCAACCAGGGAATTTGAAGCTGATACGGAAATAGAAGACTTCAGAGAAGGATATGATAATTACACCTTCTGGGATGAATTGATACACAGGCTGGCAAGGCGGGATATGATAAGAAAATATGGCGAGGCCAACGTATTCTCAATGACGCCGGATGTTCTCATCTCAAAGGAAGCGCCTTTTATCGAGAAATATGAAGACGAATTTGAGATGAACGGCATCGAAAATCTGGAGATCAGAGATACAAGCAATATAATGCTTTTTGAAGTTAAGGGAAATGCATAAATTACTATGTACGACAATAATCTGAAAGAACAGATTAAGCTTATTCTGAACGCAAAGCACTGGGACCCTTTCAGCACGCTCGGGATGCATATAATTGAAAAAGACGGCAAGAAGGTGATTGCAGTCCGGGCCTTTCTGCCTGAGGCGCAAACAGTCCGGATTGTCGATATAAAAGCAAATAAATCGTATCAAATGGAGAAAATTCACAAAGCCGGTTTTTTTGAAACGATATGTACTGATAAAAAAGATATTTTTCTTTACCGTATAAGCATTAAGTCGATTGACGGAACAACTTCGGATTTTTACGATCCCTATTCATTCCTGCCGGTGCTCTCCGATTTCGATCTCCATCTGATAGGCGAAGGAAGCCACTATAAAACCTATGAAAAACTCGGCGCTCATGCGATGGAAATAAACGGCATTCAAGGCGTCCTTTTTGCCGTCTGGGCGCCGAACGCAAAAAGGGTCAGCGTCATCGGCAATTTCAACAACTGGGACACGCGAAGGCATCCTATGCGGATTCTTGGGGCTTCGGGCGTGTGGGAGCTTTTTATTCCAGGACTCGGAGAGGGAGAAGTTTACAAGTTCGAGATCCTCTCAAAGATCAATAAACATCTTTCCGAAAAGGCGGACCCTTACGCTTTCTATGCGGAAATACGGCCAAAGAGCGCTTCAATCGTTTATGACATAAACAGGTATCAATGGAATGACAATGCCTGGATGAAGTCACGGCCCGGGAAGAACTGGTTTGAATCGCCTGTGGCTATCTATGAAGTTCACCCGGGCTCGTGGATGCGGTCGCCGGAGGAAGGCGACAGATATCTTACATACCGGGAGATGGCCGACAAACTTATCCGTTACGTTAAGGGGATGGGATATACCCATATCGAACTCATGCCCGTTACGGAACATCCTCTTGACGCCTCGTGGGGATACCAGACGATCGGCTATTTTGCGCCGACGAGCAGATACGGGAAACCGGAAGATTTTATGTTTTTTGTGGACCAGTGTCATCAGAATAATATAGGGATCATCCTCGACTGGGCGCCTGCCCATTTCCCTACGGACGGGCACGGCCTCGGTTTTTTCGACGGCACATGCCTCTATGAGCATGAAGACCCCCGCAAGGGATTTCACCCCGACTGGGGCACCAAGATATTCAACTATGGACGAAAAGAAGTGAGGAATTTTCTGATCTCCAATGCGCTCTTCTGGTTTGAGAAATATCATATCGACGGTATGCGGGTGGACGCAGTCGCATCAATGCTCTATCTCGATTATTCCAGAAAGGAAGGCGAGTGGGTCCCTAATATCTTCGGGGGAAGAGAAAATCTTGAGGCCATTGATTTCATTAAAAGCTTTAATGAAATAGCTCACAAGAACCATCCCGGCATACTCACTATAGCCGAAGAATCAACCGCATGGCCCGGCGTATCAAAACCCGTCTATCTGGGCGGCCTCGGGTTCAGCATGAAATGGAACATGGGCTGGATGAACGACACCCTCGAATATTTCTCTAAAGATCCGGTGCACAGAAAATATCATCACAATCATCTTACGTTCAGTCTCCTCTATGCATTTTCGGAAAATTTTGTCCTTGTGCTTTCGCATGACGAGGTTGTCCATGAGAAACGCTCGATGCTGAACAAGATGCCCGGAGATATGTGGCGGAAATTTGCAAACCTCAGGACCCTCTACGGATTTATGTATACCCATCCCGGCAAAAAGCTCCTGTTTATGGGCGGCGAATTCGGCCAATGGGACGAGTGGAGCCATGAAAGAAGCCTTGACTGGCATCTCCTGCGCTATACCCCTCACCGGTCCCTTCAAAAATATGTCATGGATTTGAACTTTATCTATCAATCCGAACCCGCCCTCTACGAGGTGGATTACAACTATCAGGGCTTTGAATGGATAGATTTCCGCGACGCCGACGACAGCATCATTTCTTTTATCAGAAGAGCTAAAGACCCGGATGATCATCTTGTCATCGTCTGCAATTTCACGCCTGTTCCAAGAAAAAATTACCGTCTCGGGGTCCCCGCGCATTCCTATTACGGAGAAATAATGAACAGCGATTCAACCATATACTGGGGGAGCAATACGGGTAACGGAGGAGGGACCAACTCGGAGATTCAACCCTGGCACGGACGTCGCTATTCCATCAACATTACCCTTCCGCCATTGTCAGTTTTGATCTTTAAACCGATAAGAAATCCCTAAGGCTAAGATTAAGGTCAAGGCTATGGCTAACCCGGATTATTCACAATTTTTCCGATTGAATTGAGGATAAAGTATTTGCGCTTTCTCCTCGGCGAATCCGCCTGAGGCGGACATTCTCGGTCGTTCCTCCCTGCGAGGCTTTTGACTCTTTATTTTCAAATACTGTATTTGACTATCGGCAAAAAAAACCGCTCAAATAATCTATCCTCAGTTGCTGTTACCAATTTTATGAATAATCCGGGCTAAGACTATGGCTATGGCTATGGCAAGAAGGATTGTCTTATATGGGGTTTTATTAAACTCTTTAATCCATGATTTGATTTATAGAAATATTGTAAATCCGTTTATTTCTGCATTGACAAATGTAGTAACCATTCATTATTTTTAAAACATAAGATAAAACAGGGGAAATGGGGGAGTTTTTATGGCTGATCCCTTCTCTTTGGAAGACGGATCACATATTGCCGTTATCGGGGGAGGTCCTTCCGGTTCTTTTTTTAGCATCTTTGCGCTTAAGATGGCAAAGATAATTGGAAAGGACATCAATGTCACCATTTACGAGCCTAAAGATTTTACGAGGGACGGCCCTGCCGGGTGCAACAGATGCGGCGGGGTTATCTCCGAACTCCTTGTTCAGAACCTTGCCGTTGAAGGGATTATCCTGCCCGAGTCACTCGTCCAGAGAGGTATTAATTCATACAATCTCTATACTGCTCATGGAAAAGTTCTTATTGAAACGCCTACCTTTGAGAGGACCATTGCTACTATATACAGGGGCGGCGGACCTAAAGGGACCGCTGGAAAAGACAAGGAAAGCTTTGACAATTTTCTGCTCAACGCGGCAGTTCGTGAAGGGGCTGTTCATGTCCCTTTAAAAATAGACCGGATCGAATATAAAAACGGCAGACCCGTTCTCTTTTCAAAAGACGGGAAAATATCGGAGCCCGAACTTGTTGTCGGAGCAATCGGCGTCAAAAGCAATACGTCGAAGATATTTGAAGAGATGGGCTTCGGATATAAACGGCCTGAAACCGTTACCGCTGCGATTGCCGAGATAGATATTGAAGGCCATACCGTATCGGAGATCTTCGGAAACTCCGTGCATTTATTTCTCCTTCCGATGAAGGGAATAAAGTTTGCCGCAATGATTCCCAAGGGCACTTATGTGACCGTCTGCATCCTCGGACAAAACATGAACATTAATTCCGTTAGTGAGTTTCTTGATCATACCGTAGTTAAATCTATCCTGCCCAAAAACGGTATTTTTAAAATAGAATGCCGCTGCCTGCCGAAGATGAACGTGCAGGCGCCGGTATCTCCTTTTACCGACAGGGTGGTCCTCTGCGGTGATGCAGGCTCGACAAGGCTTTTTAAAGACGGTATCGGCGCAGCCTATATTATGGGAAAGGCTGCCGCCGGAACAGCCGTATTTCAGGGCGTCGGCAAAGAGCACTTTCTCAAGGAATACTATCCTGTATATAAAAGTATCATAAATGACAATCTCTTCGGGAAGTTCCTCTTTTCCGTGACCGACATCTTCAAGACATATAAGGCACTGACAAAAGGGATGCTCGCAGTCGTTCAAAAGGAACAGGAGGATACGGACAATCAAAAGGTCATGAGCTCGATCCTGTGGGATATGTTTACAGGCAACGAACGATATAAAAATATCTTTATGAGGAGCATGAACGGTCAGATGAACCTCGGTCTGATGAGCCGGGTTGCGAAAGCTTTGATAATGCATTAACCGTTTGTTTATGGGTAAGTTTTGAATTGAGGAGGGGGCGTGAAAGACGATGAGCTTGGCAGGGTGTATTCTGAAGGAGAGATAATCTTCAGGGAAGGCGACGAGGGTGACCGCATGTACGTTGTTCAGGCGGGTAAGGTGAGTATTACAAAAAATGCCGCCTCCGGAGAAGTTACCATTGCAACACTTGAACCAGGGGAGATCTTTGGGGAAATGGCCATGTTCGACAGGCTTCCCCGTTCGGCAACTGCGACTGCTTTCGGTGAAGCCCGTATACTCGGGATAGACAAGAAAAAACTCTTTCAGAGCATAGGCAGGGACCCGACCCTTGTTTTCAAATTGATCGAATCCATGAGCCGCCGTATCAGGAGACTCGATGAAGAGTTTGCAAAACTGAATAAAGGCAAAAAGGAACTTTTGAAGATCTTCGTCGATATAGATGAAACATGCAATTTTGTTCTGGAGGAAGCAAAGAATTTTATCGATGCCGACAACGGATCAATCATGCTTTATGATGAGAATGAGAAAAGGCTGGCGATCAAAGCCGCCTTTGGAGCCGAATGGAAGCCGAAACTCGAACTGAGTCAGGGAGAAGGCATTGCAGGTGATATTCTGAAAACAGGCAAGGCTGAATTGATAAATAATGTTTGTTTAGACCCGAGATTTAAAACGGGTTCTTCCGACATAGTCTCCGTGCTGTGTGTGCCGCTCAAGGGGAAAAACGGTAATTTCGGAGTGATCAATATGAGTAAGAATTCCGAAAAATTATTTAGCATCGAAGACTTGAAATTATTGCGGACTATCTCGAATTATGCGTCTATTGCAATCGAAAATGCAATGAACTTTACAAGACTCCACCATGTTACCGACGAATTCCTGAGGCACGCCACAATGCTTGATATGTGGTGAAAAAAGTGGATATGAATAAAACAATCAACCGCATGATAAGTTTTGCAGCTTTTAGGGTAAGTTATTTTCCGCATTGAAGGCGGAAGAAGTTGGGAAAACCCTCTGCGGGAAAAGCTACGACATAAAGAAAATTGTTAAAGCAAAAAATAGCGGGACGGGAATCGTTGCCGAGGTCCTTTTAGTAAGGCAGGAAGATTCGGCATTGGTCGGCAGGTAATCGTTATTAGCGGAATGATTCCTTTACATCGGAATATGTGACTGTTAATAAGGATAAAATAATAAGAAATTACCTGCCTGATGCTTGATAAAACAGGGGCAATTGTGCTAAAAAACCATGTCCGGTTCAAGTTTCAGTATTGCATAATTTCCGATTTATTCAAGGTAAAGGGGGACATTCCATGGATATGAATTCAAACGGATTCCGCATCGGCGAACTGCTTGTTCAGGAAGGGCTTCTTACCGAGAAGCAATTACAGGAGGCAGTCTCGAAACAGTACAAAAAGACTACCTATACTCCGCTGGGGGAAGTCTGTGTTCAGATGAAATTCATCTCGAAGGCCCAGCTTCAGGATGTTTTAAAAAAATATCAGAAACGGCTGAACCTGGGTACCTTACTGGTTCAGATGGGACTGATAAGCCGCGAGGAGGTTGAGCAGGCCCTCGAAATACAGAAGGATGAAGACAAAAGACTCGGGAGGATACTGATTGAGCAGGGGTATATCACCGAATCCAATCTCATCAATACCCTTAGCATTCAACTCGGCATACCAAAAATAATACCCGCACCAGGTTTGATCGATCCGGTTGTGTTGAAGGGAGTAAGTAAGGCATTCCTTCAGAAAAATGAGTGTCTGCCTGCCTTCAGGGACGGCGACACCATCACAATTATCATGAGCGACCCGCTGTCGAAAGAGACCATACGGTCAATGGAAAATGTTTTTAAGTGTAAAGTGGCGCCGGCTATTGCAAGTTCGGAAGAAATCCTGAAGGGCATCAAGGTTGTCTATGACGATCTGAGGATGATGGATGCATCTTTCAATAAATCATCATGTTCTTCGAAAAACATTATTATTTGTGATACACAGAAGCCGGAAAGCAGCCAGGACAGCATCGAAGATATTCTGAATTTTATTATTTCAAGCGCCATAATGGAAGAGGCCACCGATATACACATAGAGCCGATGGAGAATATGCTCCGTGTAAGATACCGTATCGACGGCATATTGCAGCATAAAACCGACCTGCCGCTCTTTATTGCCCTGAATCTGGTAAGCAGGCTGAAAGCGCTGTGCGGATTGGACATTGCCGACAGAAGGAGGCATCAGGATGGCAGAATCGCGGCGCGTATTATGAACAAAGGCTTTGACCTGAGGATTTCTACCTATTCTACCATCAACGGTGAAAGTATGGCGATCCGTATTCTTCCCAACCAGAATAAGCTTATGGACATCGATATGCTCGGCTATTCTCCTTATGTCCTGTCTCTTTATAAACAAATCCTCAATATCCCTTCCGGAATTATTCTTATTACCGGTCCAAGCAATAGCGGTAAGACAACGACACTTTATTCCTCCCTCAGATATTTAAATAACATGGAGAAGAAGATTGTAACTGTTGAAGATCCTATCGAATATACCATCAACGGTGTTATTCAGGGCCAGCTAAGTGAAAAATCAGGCCTCTTATACAGGAATTTTATCAAATCCATACTGCGTCAGGACCCTGATATCATCATGATCGGAGAGATTAGGGATCTGGCCTCCGCTGAAGCCGTTATTGAAACCGCCCTGAGCGGACACAAGGTCCTGACATCTTTTCATTCCGATGATACGAGCAGCGCCCTTTTGCGGCTCTATAAGATCGGTATCGAGACCTTCCTGATTTCATCAACCGTCATATCCGTTGTTTCACAGCGCCTTGTCCGCACCCTTTGCCCTGTTTGCAAAGAGCAGTATACGCCGGGTGAAGAAGTCCTTGCTTCTTTTGACAGCATTGTACCTATTAATCTCGATGAACATACCTTTTATACCGCCAGGGGTTGTCTTGATTGCAATAACATGGGCTTTAAGGGACGCACAGCCATCAGCGAGATTATGATCGTTAATAACGATATACGTGATGCGATATTGAACAGACAGCCTACTTCACAGATAAGGGCCGTTGCACGGGAGAAAGGTGGTCTCCTGTCCATGAGAGAAGACGGTTTCTATAAAGCCACAAATGGGATTACCTCGCTGGAAGAGGTTATACGAATGGCGTCATATAATAACAGTGATGCGCTGCTTCAGCGTCCTTCCGAAGAGATAGTCGCTCTAAGCGAGTTGGAGCATATTTAAAAGCAAGGGATAGCGCCTCTAACCTTGACGGTCTCACAAAAATTCAGGGGAACATAATCTTTTAATATGACATATAACATTGCCTATTATACGGATATCGGATTGAGGGAAAATCAGGAGGACAGTCTTTTTGTAAACGGTTTGACGGTCCGGCAGGATATGATGAAGTGTGCCCGCATTGAGAGCGTGACTGCGCCCGGAGTTTTTTTTGCCGTATGTGACGGCATGGGAGGCCATGCCGGAGGGGAATGGGCAAGCAGTTTCGTCTGTGGAAAGATGAAGGATTTTATGAAGGGACTTTCTTTTTCCGACGAATACGTTCTGAACATGTTCAGAGAAATTCAGCGCGAAATGGAAAAAGAAGGCATGGAAAACAGCGGCTCTACGGCGGCCTGTGTAATGTTGAAAGGAAATACATCAAAAATATACAATATAGGCGACAGCAGAGTATATAAAATCACAAAGAAAGAAATTTTGACTTTGTCGCACGACCATTCCCTTGTGCAGAGCATGGTTGACAAGGGCGAACTGTCGGGTCATGAAGCGAAAGGACATCCCTATAGGCACATTATCGAATTCGGACTTGGCGACGTCTTTAAAAGACAATGGAATACTAACGATAAAAAGGTTTATATGCAGGATGACGTTTTAAATGCAAAGGAATATTATCTCCTCTGCACCGACGGCGTAAATGATGTTTTACGGGATGCTGAAATATATGATTTGCTGAGTCCCGACCCTTTTGGCCGGTTCCCTGAATTTATTGGTTGTCTAAGGAAAAGGATGAAAGACAATACAAGCTTTATTGTCGTAGGGAAAGAAGGATGAGAAAAGAATTCGCTGCAGAACTGGTGAAAAAAGTCCTGCCAAGCTATGAGATAAAGGAGATCCTCGGCGAAGGTTCTTTCGGTTCCGTATATAGGATCGGGGATGCGTTGAAAGAAAGGGCCGTGAAGATCATTTTATTAAATGCTTCCCCAAGCATCGAAAAAGGGTCCGTCACAAGCGCCGACAAAAAGATTGAGCGTGATTTCAGACATATCGTGGAAAGTTACGAAAAGATCGCCTGTGATGAGATCGTTACCGTATATGATTTTTTCAAAATATCCGCAAAAGAGAACAACAGGCTTGCGGCTGCTTATGCATTGGTAATAATGGAGCTATACCCCTCCAATCTTTATGATTATGTGATAGGTGAGTTTGAGAAAACGCAGCGGCTCTTGGACATTCATAAAATGCAATCTCTGATGGAGAAGCTTGCGCATATGCTGAATAATCTCTATATAAAAAGAGGATTTCTTTTTGAGGACCTGAAACCCGAAAATATTCTTGTGAAGGAACAGGATGGGGATCTCAAGCTTGTCGTCGGTGATATAGGAGGATTAAAAAATCTCGGCAGTGTCTCAAACACGGGTTCGCAGGTTACTCTTTCCTATTGCGCTCCGGAAATTATCAGAAAAGGTCAAAGGCCGGACTTGCGGTCTATTATCTATTCCTACGGACTTATCTGTTATTTTATGTTTGAAGGCCGGTTGCCGTATGAGGAGCATCCTATTGCAGCGAGAATGGATAAGCTTAGAGATGCAGGAGTGATATTTGATAGAAAAGACGTCCCCGATCACCTGCTCAGGACTATAGAAAAATGTCTGTTTTTTGAACAGGATGAACGGTTCAATGATTTTGACGAAATAATCAATGCGTTACAGGGGGGAGCAATTAAGGCGGAAGACATGTTTTCCGGCAAGACCATGAATTTGGATGGTTTCAGAAAACATGAAGCAAAGGAGTCTTTGCCGGCGAAAGAAAGCATCGAGCCGCAGAGAAGACCTATTCTTCCGGGACATGCGCTTGGAAGCCTGAACCCTTCGTTTGCTTTTAGGACGATGACCGGCGCAAGAAGGCGGGTTGAGCAAGTGAGTGTCCGGGAAGAAATAAATGCCGTAGAAAAAATCGACAGGGAGATAAAGGACCTGGTTATCAAAGCCGGTGATATATTCAGGCTTCAAAACGAACATTGCAAGGTTTATAATGATATAAAAGTCGAAGGCGGGGCAATGCTGATAATTGAGAACGCAAAGCTCTATTTCCATGAAGATGCAGGCATACTCTCATCAGGAACATTGAGGGTGAAAAATTCTTTTTTCAGCTCTTTCGAGCCCTCCGGAAAATGGAAGAACGTAGCCCTGTGTCCGACGGATACCAGGATAAATTTTATCGAAAAATCAAAGTTTAGCCATGCAGGCGGCAGAGCATGGGGGTCGATGAAAAATGTTTTTCATATCCAGAACAATCTCCTGAGCGATAATTATTTATACGGAGGCGCGATTTTTATTGCAGGGGCCAGGGAAAAGATAATTACGATAAGCGACTGCAGATTTCTGAACTGTTCGGCTCACGAAGGCGCAGGTCTCATGTGCCTGAGAGCGAATCCCTCTATAGAAAATAGCGTATTTGAAAACTGTTCTGCGGGAATGATCGGCGGCGGCATAGGCTATTTGGAATCAAACCCTGTGGTAAGGAGTTGCGTTCTGCAGAACTGTTCCGCGCATAAAGAAGGAGGCGGGATGAGCTGCATCTCCTCTCATCCGACCATAGACGGCTGTACGTTCACCGGATGCTCTACCAGATACCTTTACGGAGGAGGCATCTTTTGCTCCGGTTCAAATCCGATAATCAAGGCCTGCAAATTCAACCGCTGCACTGCTAAGGACGGAGGAGGGATTTACTTCGACGAAAAGAGCAGCCCCAAGATTCTCTATCCGGCTTTCTCAAACTGCAAACCGAACAATACAAATCAGGATATGAACAGGGAAAAAGGTAATTTTTATTTCAGATAAACATAGACGTTGCATAAATGCAGAGATAATCTATGGAAACAAACGGTAAGGACATACGGAAAGAGAAGAGCGCTTCGATGAGCGCCGATCTTGAGAGGCTGCTTGAGGAGCGGGCGCGTCTTGATGACATTATCCAGAACAAATTCACCAGGACCATAACGATCATGTTTACCGATATGAAAGGCTCTTCATCCATTGCAGAAGAGGAAGGCGATATGGTAAGTCGTTTTTTGATTAAAAAGCACAATGATATCGTCTTCCCGGTCATAAACGACAAGAAAGGCGTCCTTGTCAAAACAATGGGGGACGGCACGCTTTCTTATTTCGACAGTGCCCGTGACGCCGTAGCTGCCGCCGTTCAGATGCAGATCAATATCAATCAATTCAACCACTCAAGACCGACCAAGACGGCCATCCAGATACGTATAGGTCTTAATACCGGCTCCAGTATTGTTGAGAAAAACGATATCTTCGGAGACGTCGTCAATGTGGCCTCACGCTTCCAGACACTTGCGCTGCCCGGGGAGATATATATTTCGGAGAGCACCTTCAATGCCCTTGAGGACAAGAATGAGTTTTACTCCAGGTTTGTCAAGGAGACGAATCTCAAAGGTGTGAGGGGAATTTATAAGGTCTTCAAGATATTCTGGGACCGGGAAGATATAGAAAGAGATAAGGCATTGATCGCTTCTCCAATCGGAGGCCCCGGTGCGGCAGAGCATACGATTGCGCTAAAAACATTAGACGCGGAAAAACAGTCGGGTGAAGAAGAAAAGGCGGCTATTCAAAAGGCCCTTGATTTTGAAAAGTCCAATGAACTGATCGAATTATATTTATATTCCCGGCAATTTAAAATAAAAGCGATAGAGGATATGCTCCGTCGTCTGACGGGCGAGCTTGAGAACGCCGGCAAGACGGATACAAAATTCAACGGTGAAGAGGCCCTCTGGTTTTTTAAAGATACCATAACCATGGGAAGAGTGCCGGAATCCGATTTCCCGTTAACCAACAAGGCAATATCCAGAGTCCCCGTAAAAATCGGTATGAAAGACGGAGAGGGTTTTCTGAAGATAGACTCTCAGGCTGGAGAACAAATCAAGCCCATAGAACTTGAGAAGTCTTTTAATAAGGAGGCGCTCAAACCGGGGGTTGAATACCCTCTCGGGAAAAACGGAATTATTTTTTTTTCCGAATGTTTCCCTTTTGAATATAAAGTGTACAAAGACATGTTTCTTGTCCTGAGAATACTCAATCCGGAAGAGTGTCTGCAAAAACAGTTCAATATAAAGCTGAAAGATGTATGGAAAGATTTCGCGCGGGAGAGTGAAAAGATTGTAGTGATCGGTAAGTAGGTTTATGTTAATCCCGACAATGCAAATATTGCGAATAAATATATTTAACTCGATATATTTATTTTAAACATGCGCACTCGTTTATTAATAAAAATATTTTGCATGCCATGTATTAAAGTACATTAAGGTATCGAAAAATAAATTTTTCACAACATCTACATTGTCTTAATAGTTTTTTCCGCTGTTATTGATGTTAATAAAAGAACAAAGTATAATAGGCAGGGTATGAAGATAAGAGTTATAGGCTGTTCGGGAGCTGAATTGCCGGGGCATAATGCCCCCGGATTTCTTCTCGATGATGAAATCATTTTCGACGCCGGGAGCATTACCAGCGTTCTAACCGCGAAAGAACAGCTAAGGATAAGACACATTTTTATTACTCATGCTCACCTTGACCATATAAGGAGCATACCTTTTCTCGCCGATAATATTGTCCTTGGAAATAAGAAGCAGAGGGTAAAGATTTATAGCATCTCTCCGGTGATTACAACCATTAAAAAACATCTTTTCAACAGCTCCATGTGGCCCGACTTTACGCTTATCCCAAATCCTGATGACGCCATCCTGAACCTTGTTAAACTGAAGGTTGCAGCGCCGATTGTAATAAACGGCTATACGGTCACTCCCTACACGGTCAACCATCCCGTTCCGGCAGTAGGGTATCTTGTTGAGGATGCAAAAAACAAAAGGTTCTTCTATACCGGCGATACGGGGCCGACGCCATCAACCTGGAAAAAGATCGGAGACAGAAAACTTCAATGCCTGATCATCGACGTTTCTTTTCCCAACATCATGAGGGACATGGCCGTCAATACAGGCCATCTTACGCCGGAGCTTCTGAATGAAGAAATCGCCGGGATACCCCGGACCCCCGAACACATCTGCATCACGCATCCCAAACCCCAATATTTCAAGACTATCAAAAAAGAACTCGACAGCCTCAAAATGAAAAATCTTCAGGTATTAAAAGAGGGTGATATTATCAGGGTCTAACACTGGGAAATTCTCGACCCGAAAAATGCAAATGAACTACCCCGCAGCAGAGCTGCGGGGTAGTTCATTAATAGAATCAGGGTTTAGAATCGCTCAAGTTAGCTTTCATAACTAAAAACATCTTAGCACCGATAGTTACATCATGCAAAAATGAGACGTTAAGGGTTAAAGAACGGAGAGTTATGGTATAATTCTTTTGCTATGGATATTAAGAAGATGGTCGGGAAAAACATCGCTTCTTTAAAGGCATATCAGGCAAAGGATATACCCTGCAGAGTCAAGCTTGACGCCAACGAAAGCCCTTACGGGTTCCCGGAGGCGTTCAAAAATCTCAAGGGTGTTAAAACGAACAGATACCCCGACCCTGAGGCAATGGGTCTCAAAAAACTTATAGCGAAAGAGTTTGGCGTAAGACCTGAAAACATACTCCAGGGTAACGGGTCGGATGAACTGATTTATTATCTCGTCACAACATTTGGCGGGCCTGTTCTGTACCCGACGCCGACTTTTTCCATGTACGGGATAATCTCTCAGGCTCTTAATGAAAAGAGGGTCGAGGTTTCACTCGACGGCAAATTTGATCTTGCCGTTAAACCGATACTTTCCGCTATACGTAAGGAAAAACCGGGGCTTGTTTTTTTGAGTTCGCCGAATAATCCCACCGGCAACTGTTTTTCCCCGGACAGGATTATGAAGATCATAGAATCAGCGTCGAAATCCATTGTTGTCGTTGATGAGGCATATCAGCCTTTTGCAAGCGCAAGAGGTTTTATTCCGATGCTCGGGGATTACGAGAACCTTGTCATTATGAGGACTCTCAGTAAAATCGGCCTTGCCGCTTTGAGGGTGGGTTTTCTTATAGGGAGTGAAGAAATAATAAATGAAGTTAATAAGGTGCGGCTTCCGTTCAATCTAAATGCGCTCTCACAAACTGTTGCATTAAAGGCATTGGAGAAGAAGGGTCTGATGATACAGTATGTGGAGTCTATCATCTCAGAGAGGAAGAAGCTTTTCAAAGAGCTGTCAGACATTAAAGGTATTGTCGTATATCCTTCTGAAGCCAATTTCATCCTTTTTAAGGTGAAAGACGCTGATGGAGTATACGAGTCGCTCCTGAAAAAGGGTGTGCTTGTGCGAAACATGAAAAGTGCGGTAGACGGATGTCTGCGGGTTACAGTCGGAACTCCGGAGGAAAACAAGATCTTTATCAGGGTATTAAAAAATACAAGCATAGAGGGTTAGTTATGAGAACTGCCAGGGTTGACAGGAAGACTAAGGAAACGGACATAAAGATAGAGCTTAATCTTGACGGGGAGGGAAAGTATAGTATAAATACGGCAATCCCTTTCCTGGACCACATGCTTTCCCTAATGAGCAAGCACGGGCTTTTTGATTTAAAGATAAAAGCAAAAGGTGATATTGATATCGACGACCACCACACGGTCGAAGATGTAGGTATAACGCTTGGAAAGGCTGTCAGGCAGGCGCTTGGTGATATGAAAGGTATAACAAGATACGGACAGGCGGCCGTTCCTATGGATGAGGCCCTTGCCGAAGTGTGTCTTGATATCAGCGGAAGGCCCTATCTTATATATAAAGTTGAATTTCCGAAGAGAAGTAAAATAAAGGATTTCGATCCGGACCTGATCGAAGATTTCCTTCAGGCGTTTGTAAGCAATAGCAGCATAACCCTGCATGTTCAATCACATTACGGACGGAACACGCATCACATTATTGAAGCGATATTCAAGGCTCTTGGAAGGGCCTTAAGGCAGGCGGTGACTATAGATCCAAGGGTAAAGGGAGTGCCTTCCACAAAAAAGGTATTGTAAAATCATCGGTTGCAAAAATGAAAGGGAGACATGATAAAAAACCTTTTAGAACGCGACATAAAGATAATCCATATTCACCTAACGGCACTTTTAACCTTATGTGTATTTTAGATAAATGCATGTAGCACCGTTATAATAGTGCATTAAGGAGTCGCCTAAAAGCTTTTTTATCATGTCTCCCTTTCAAATTGAATATCTGTTTTGCAACGTTTTATTAAAAGAGAGGTATTTTTGAAGATCGCAATAACGGGTAAAGGCGGGGTCGGCAAGACAACACTGTCTGCAATACTGGCCCATCTGTTTGCAGAGGAAGGGAAAAGGGTTATAGCCGTCGATGCCGACCCGGACGCAAACCTTGCATCGGCTCTGGGGATTCCGCGGGAAGAAGCCCGGAAGATAAGGCCGGTTTCCGATATGGCAGACCTCATCGAGGAGCGCACAGGGGTAAGGCCCGGGGGCATGGGCGGTATGTATAAATTGAATCCGAGGGTGGATGACCTTCCTGAAGGTATAGGCTACAGGCTTAACGGTATTACCCTTCTCACTATGGGCAAAATAAAGGCCGCAGCTTCGGGTTGCTACTGTCCCGAGAATGTTCTCCTGAAAAGTTTGCTTAAACATCTTCTTGTTGAGCGCAGCGAAGTCGTTATAGTCGATATGGAGGCAGGCATCGAACATCTTACAAGGGGCACTTCCGAGTCTGTCGACGCATTTATTGTCGTTGTAGAGCCGGGGCAGAGAAGTATGCAGACAGCCGGAACAGTATCCGAAATGGCAAAAGGACTCGGTATTCACAAGGTTTTTGTCGTTGCAAATAAGGTGCGGAATGCAGGGGACCTCAAATTCATTGAAGACAACATCGGAAATTTGGAGGTCGTAGGCTCTTTGGCCTTTAGCCATGCCTTAATGGAGGCGGATATAAAAGGCGCTTCGCCATATACCTATTCACCGGAGACGGTCAAAGAGGTAAGGGAATTAAAAGAGAAGATCGAGAAAAGAATGAGGTGCGATTGAACATAAAAAAGATATTAGCCGGCGTCGATTTCGGAAAAGATACTGAGAAGGCGCTCTCCTATGCAGCTTTTTTTGCAAAAAAGTTTAAGGCTTCACTCAACCTTCTTTATGTGATAGATTATCTGATTACGCCGCCTGCGTATATAGCTCCCTATATCGAGGAAGAGAAAAAGACGGCCGTTCAGCGGTTCACCGGATTAATGGAGCGGTTCAAAAAAGATGACATTCGGACCGAAACGGAAGTGATGACAGGAAGGCTTCAGGAATCTTTTGCGGCAGCCGCAAAAAAAATACACGCAGACCTGCTTGTCCTCGGATTTGTCTCTCATACTATAAGAAGAAGCAGTTCCGAAAAACTTATCAAGGGATTGCAGATGCCAATGCTTGTTGTAAGAGGCGGGAAAGCAGAGTCCGGAGCAACCGGCTCTGTCAAAATCAAGAGGATACTCTGTCCTTTTGATTTTTCAGAGGCATCCGCAAAGGCATTAAAGGCAGCTAAAGAATTGCAGGATATTTTTTCATCGGAATTGGATATCTTACATGTTATTCCTGATAATATTATCAATAAAAATATAGGGAACAAAGAGGGTTATGATAGTATTATTAAATCGTTACATGAACATAATATGAATAACATATTGAAATTAAAGAATGATAATAATATTAATGCTACCTGTTTGGTCGAAAAAGGAGATCCGGACAAAGCAATAGTTTCTCTCTCAAAGGAAAGAGATATCGACCTGATAGTCATTGGAGCGCGAGGTTTGGGATTAATCAAGGGTATGTTTATCGGAAGCGTGACGGACGCTGTATTGAAATCCTCCCCCTGTCCTGTTTTTATAATACACTAATGTTTGTTGAAATCTTATCCCTTCTCGCCGGTCTGATCCTGATACTTATTGCAGCAGAAAGCTTCACAAACGGCATTGAGACATTGGGCAGGAGATTTTCGCTCTCCCAGGCGGTTGTCGGAAGTCTTCTTGCGGCAGTAGGAACGGCAATGCCCGAGACAATCCTTCCGGTTGTTGCAATTTTTTTCTACAGCGGAGAGTCTGCAAAGGATATAGGCGTCGGCGCCATACTCGGCGCGCCGTTCATGCTTTCAACCCTGGCATTTTTTCTTGTAGGTCTCACGGTGGTTATATCGTTTTTGAAAAAAAAGCGCAAATTCGAGATCAATGCAGAGCCCCATTCCACTATGAGAGACCTTGTTTTTTTTATACCCATGTATGCTGCAGCGGTATTGATTCCGATCTTTGCCGGCAGATCATTTGCAATATTGATAGCAATACTGCTTGTCTTTGCTTATATATTCTATGCATACAGGACGTTTAAGGGGGAAAGCGCGGACCTGGAGCATTCCGAAGAGATGTACCTGCTGAAGATATGCAGAAAAGCGGGATTGATTGCATCTGAAAACCCGCCGCTTTTTTTAATTGCAGTGCAGGTTATCGGTTCTCTTATCATCATGATAGCAGGCGCCCATACCTTTGTTGCGAGTCTTGAACATGTATCAGTCCGGTTCGGCATGAACCCCCTCCTTTTTGCTCTTTTACTGGCGCCGGTCGCAACTGAATTGCCTGAAAAGTTCAATAGTGTTTCCTGGACTTGGAAAGGCAGGGACACACTTGCCGTCGGCAATATTACCGGCGCTATGGTCTTCCAGTCTACCTTTCCGGTTTCAGTAGGGCTGTTGTTTACGGAATGGAAACTCACAGGCATGGCTCTTTTCTCGGCATTGATCGCACTGGTGTCTGCGATTGTTATCCTGATGGAAATTGTTATTAGAAAAAAAATCTCACCCTTTTCAATGCTTTTCGGAGGTGTACTTTATCTCATCTATGCATTGGTATTGATATCAGGAACAATATAATGAAAAATGCCATTCGTAAGGAAGCGCTCGGAAAAAGAAATCAGATTCCCAAAGAATTGAAAGGTACAAAAGACTCTTCCATAAAGCAGAGACTTCTTGCATTGCCCGAGTTCCTGTCCGCACGATCGGTTTTATTCTATGCTTCTTTCAGATCGGAAGTTGAAACATCGGGCATCATAAGAGAATCGTTGAGCATGGGCAAAAGGGCTATTCTCCCAAAAGTCGATAAGAGAAGACACATACTTCGGCTTTATGAAATAAAAAACCTCGATGAAATGGTCGCGGGATTTATGGGAATCCCGGAACCATTTCAGTCGGAAGAAAGAGAAGTGCTTTTAGAAGATATCGACCTTGTTATCATCCCCGGAGCAGGATACGACTATTCAGGCAATAGGCTCGGCTACGGCGGGGGATATTATGATATCCTGCTATCGGGTAAAAAAAAGAATATGCCTATCATTGCCCTTGCCTATGAGGAGCAGCTTGTTGATGCGATTCCTGCAGAAAAACATGATGTAAGAGTGGATATGATCGTGACGGACCAGCGGGTGATAAGAGTATAATTATATAATCCGTCATTACACAATCCTTACTAATGATCTCCTTAGTAACATGATAATCATTGACAAATAAGGTTGAGTTTGAATACTATTGAATCAGCAATAATCTCGCAGTCTTACAGGTACTTAGAGAAGGTCTTGTTGAAAGACCCGAAATGAAAAATTCGTGTGAGGAAGCAGAGGGTATTACAGATGTGAGCATCCTGAAATTTACTGACTCTGGAAAATTATTTACAGTCTGGAGATTCTCTGGCGTGAAGCGCCCAATTGCCTATAGACAGCTTCTATCATGTTTATGTCTCTTGATGAGCTTGATACTTTTGCCTTTATCATTGGCTCAAGCTAATGATTTCACCGCCTGGACAGATTCGATTTCTAACCCTTTATTTGGGGGGGCAGTAGATAAAGCATATTATCCATGCGTGATAAAAGTAGGTTCTGTTTACCATATCTGGTACGGTGATGGTTCTCACACAAGACATGCAAACAGTATAAATTTTGATTTTAGCGGAGTAACATTCCCTGCGCCAATAGTTACCGGATTGTCAGCTGCCGGACCTTACCATCCACGCGTACTTTACAATGCAAGCGGGTGGAATATCGGTGGAACCCCTTATGCCGGGCCTTTTTTAATGTACTATACAGATGGAACAACCTGGACTTCAACCAGAGTAGCTCATTCAGCAGATGGCAATTCATGGACTGATATAGGTCTATGTAATGGCGTTCATTTATATTCCGGGGGTGTAATTTACAATTTCGATGTGCTCTACGAAGGCGGCACGACCTGGAAAGCATATGCAGATAATGGTGGAGGACAGATTGAATATTATATATCAACTGACGGGATAAACTGGACAGGAACAGCACATAATATTCTGGGTACACTTCAGGCATGGGAGACATGGTTTACATCTCCGCATGTCATCAAATCAGGCAGTCAGTACGTCATGTATTATGGGAGTGGCGGGGCTGGTTCAAATCAGGGCATAGGCGTAGCATTTTCGACCGATGGACAGAACTTTGCAAAGAGTAGCAGCAATCCCATTTTTTCGACAAGCGGCGCCCCCTCATGGCGCA
Organism: Thermodesulfovibrionales bacterium; assembly: GCA_041660325.1. Lineage (GTDB taxonomy): Bacteria > Nitrospirota > Thermodesulfovibrionia > Thermodesulfovibrionales > SM23-35 > DYFC01. Next base: position 22,994 of record JBAZWR010000002.1, read on the forward strand.
ATGACCGTACATATACTCCTTATGTCATTCCTGATGGAACGAGTTGGATAATGTATTATACCGGCAGGAGCACGGCAGGAGTTTATTCGGTAGGCTATGCTTTACCGACACAATTACCGCCTGCAGGCTCAATTACTATTAACTCAGGAGATGTATCAACTAATTCCACCGCAGTAACTCTTGCTCTTTCATGCTCAGATTCAAGCGGCTGTTCGCAGATGTGTTTAAGTAATACTTCCGGCTGTTCTTCCTGGGAGAGTTATTCTTCAACAAAAGCATGGACACTTACATCAGGTGCCGGAACAAAGACAGTTTATGCGTGGTTCAATAATAGTGTTGGCAATGCAAATACATCGCCTTTCTCAGATTCTATAGTGCTTGATACCTCAATCCCGACACCAGGCGGCGCCAATGTCACGGTGACTTTCCCTAATGGGGCTACAATAACTTACGATAACATCGCATCAAACTGTTCAACAAATCTAATAGTTGTGGCAACTCCTGACCACAACCCGCCTTCAAAATTCCGACTTATCAGAGGAGCTTATTTTGATATTGCAACGAATTGTTCGTACTCAGGGAATATAACCATTACAATGCCGTATGACCCAACAGATGTGCAGGGTGGAGAGAATAAATTAAAGCTCTTTCATTGGAAGAATAACGGTTGGAAAGACTGCACTGTTTCCGTAAATACGGCAAGCAATACCATCACTGGAAGAGTTACATCTTTATCACCTTTTGGGATTGGTGATCCAATTTCCAGCGGTAGTAGCGGTTCCGGAAGTACATATTCAACGGGAGCTAATGAGAATATGATCGCTTTGATTGCCGTCTTGGCTATTTTACCGGGGGTATTCATCTTGAGGAAAAATAGATGGCATGGGAAAGCATAAGGAGAAAGAGAAAGAATACAACTTAAAAAAGTGGAAGCAGTAAGTTTCCCGGCACATATAAGAGCAGCAATAAAAAGGTATCTTAAGTGGTATTCCTTCCCGCTCACCTATTTTCTTCTAACAAGTCTTATTTGTGCTTACGCCTGGTATACCAGACCCATTCCTTACAGAGCCGGCATTAAGGCAGTATTTAAGACAATTGCCCTGAATCCAACCCTCATACTTACAGGAATTATAACAGTCTGGATTATTCTTGCCATTATTTCTATACCGTTAGTACTTTGGTTGAAAAAAAAGTTCCCTTCACAAAAAAAAGATATTCTTCAAGAACTATCCTCACACAATAAACCAACAAGTTTCCGGGGAAAAACTGTCAATGTTTCAATCTCAGTTTTAGGGGTGGTCCTTATCGTTGCCGGATTAAGTATTGCCCTATGGATTGCACGACCGTATATCACCTTCCTGTTTTCAACATCAAAGATCGAGACATTGGAGAAAAAGGCGGAACTCCTCGGACAGGTTCAAAGGGATGAGATAAACAAGAGTGGTGCATTGGAGAAGAAGACTGAAATTTCCGCGCAGGTTCAAGAGCATGAAACAAAGAAGAGTGCAATATTGGGGAAAACTGCTGTCTCCCAAGAAGTGGCACAAAGAGATTCGATAAAGAAAATTGAAGCATTGGATACAACGGCAGAAGTTCCCGAACGAGTTCAAAGAAATGCGATAAAGAAGAGCGGGGCATTGGAGAGAAGGTCATCACTCTTTGAACTGGTACGAAGAGATGCGATAAAGAGCACTATGGAAAACCAAACCGGGAGTGAGGCAACGGAAAAAACGTTGGAGAAAAGTGCAAAAATTCCCGGACAGGCTCAAGAGGATCGGATGATCATCCCCACAGCCTTAGTTGATGCAGAAATATTAGATGGTGTCAGTACGGAAAACTTATCACTGGGTGTTTGCCGTATTTTAAAATCAGCAAAGCCGGGTCAGAAAGGGAACTGCATAATAGAAGGCCATAACCTTGGTGATTTTAAATGGTGGAGACCCCAGGGTCCTTTCAATATGATTGAAGTTCTGGAAAAGGGGGTCCATATTTATATTTTTTACAAGGGAAAGAAATATATTTACAAAGTCAAAGAGAAACACTATAAGGATGCGAATGACCCGAAACTTTATGATTTCCGTCCGGGAGAGCGATTGACCCTTATAACCTGCACTTCAACATGGAATCCGTCTATTGATAGTGGTAGGCGGACTGTAATTGTCGCCTATCCGCAGTAAATGAAATAAACACTCAATTGACTTCATAATTTTTTAAGATTAAATTTTTGACTTAAAGATATACAGGTGCTAAAATAAATACCAATTTAAAATATTCGGAGTATACAATGGATTTAAAGAAGATCGAAAAAGGCGTCAGGTTAATCATCGAAGGCATCGGTGAAGACCCGGACAGGGCAGGTATTAAAGATACGCCTGAACGGGTTGCGCGTATGTATCAGGAGATTTTTTCCGGACTTGAAACCCCTACTGAAGAGTTGCTCAGCATCATCGAAGGCGAGAGCCACGATGAGATGGTACTTTTAAAGGACATCCCATTTTATTCGGTCTGTGAACATCACCTCATCCCCTTCTTCGGCAAGGTCCATGTTGCTTACATCCCTTCAGGCGGAAAAATAGTCGGGCTCAGCGAATTAGTAAAATCAGTTGAAGTTCTTGCCAAAAGGCTTCAGGTGCAGGAGCGGTTGACAACACAGCTTGCCGATTTAATAATGAACAGGCTGAAACCCAAAGGAGCAATGGTTATTGTCGATGCGGAACATTTGTGCATAAGCATGAGGGGCGTCAAAAAACCTGGTACAAAAACGGTTACGTCGGCAGTAAGAGGTATATTCAGGACAAAGTCATCTACACGGGAAGAATTATTGGAACTTATCAAGAAAAGGGAATGATTTTTTCAGGAGAAAAACTCTCTTTATAAATATCTAAAAATCTAACAAACATGGAGGAGAGATGTCAGCACAAATAATCGACGGGAAAAAGGTAGCTGCAGATATTCAGGAAGATCTGAAAAAAGATATTGCCGAGCTCAAAGCAAAAGGAATCGATCCAAGCCTCGCTGTTGTACTTGTAGGTGAAAACCCTGCGTCTAAAAAATATGTCGCTTCAAAGGAAAAAACATGCGCTCAACTCGGTATTACGAGTATAGCGCACAAGCTGCCCGATACAACCACCCAGAAAGAACTCATGAATCTGGTTGATATGCTCAATAATGACAAAAAAGTTCATGGAATCCTCATTCAGCTCCCCTTGCCAAAGGGTCTAAATGAAAAGGAGGTTATGAATAGGATCATAGCCGAAAAAGATGTAGATGGATTCGGGCCGCAATCACTCGGGATGTTAGTCCTTGATGAACCGGGATTTCTGCCGTGTACGCCTCATGGCGCGATGAAAATGCTCGATGCATACGGTATCGACCCTTCAGGAAAACATGCCGTTGTATTGGGGAGGAGTATTATTGTAGGAAAACCTTTGTTATTGCTCCTCTTGCGGAGAAACGCAACAGTTACGATATGCCACAGTAAGACACCGGATCTGAAGCAGGAATGTCTTAATGCCGACATATTGTGTGTTGCCATCGGAAAGCCGAAGTTTGTAAAAGGCGACTGGATAAAGGAAGGCGCAGCAATTATAGATATTGGTATAAATGTTACCAAAGAAGGCAAGATTGTAGGAGATGTCGACTTTGATGCCGCCAAAGAGCATGCAGGTTTTATAACTCCCGTGCCCGGCGGAGCCGGCCCGATGACTATAGCGATGCTTATGTACAATACCGTACAGGCGGCAAAAATACATGCAGGGATATTATCAAGTAGATAATACCGACTAATAGCGGGTTTTTATAATGCAAATTCTCATATATTTCATAGCTTGAATTTGTTTTACAATGCTTGAATTTGCTTAACAATAAGGAACTATTCGTCCCAAATTAAAGTCGACTCATCCCGTGTTATTTTCGTAAATTTTGTGAATTCAAAATATGTTATAATTAACAATATAAATAATATATATAAGCAATACAAATGGCTTTAAAAATCAGCCTCTGAAAATCGAAGTTAACGGCATTTTTTCAGAGGCGGAACCGGGAGTTTTTTTAATGTCTTCACCAGTTGTTGCATTTGAGCCCGAGATATCAAAGACGCTGCTACAAGAGGTCATGAAGCGATCGGGTCAAAACCTGCTTGCATGTTACCAGTGCAGAAGGTGCGCTGCCGGCTGTCCGGTCGGCGATGAGACCGGAGTTACGCCTGATCGCTTGATCAGAATGATACTTTTAGGTGAAAAGGACGAGGCCCTTAATAATCTTCTGGTATGGAAGTGTGTAGCCTGTTATACCTGCGGCGCGCGTTGCCCGAATAATATCCAGACGGCAAGAATTAACGAAACTTTAAAACAAATGTCAAAGGAAACCCACATTGAGCCATTGAACCCCGGGGTAGCCGCGTTTCACGATGCTTTTTTGACCTCGATTTCCCACTTTGGCCGGGTCAACGAGCTGGAGTTTATGGGTCTATATGAGATACGGAATACCGGAAGTGATTTGAAACGCGGCAGCGGCTGGCGCACAGTCGTTGATGAAATGAAAAAACAGGCCAGGCTGGGCATCGAGTTAATGAAGAAGAAACGAATACATTTCAATCTGGCTAAGATCAAAAGGCTTTCCGAGGTCAAACGCTTATATGCAATGGCCAGGGAAAAGGCCAAAGGCAGTTAAGGTTTTTAATGGCCGGTATGGGAAAACTTAGAGGTATATTATGGAAATAGCATATTATCCGGGGTGTTCACTGCATGCCTCTTCCGAGTTTTATGATATCCAGAGCAGGATAGTGTTCAAGCAATTGGGGATTGATCTAAAAGAGATTGAAGACTGGAACTGCTGTGGCGCAACATCAGCCGGCAAGACAGATGACTTCCTGGCCATAGCTCTTCCTGCGCGTAACCTTGGCATTGCAGATGCCTGCGGGCTATCCGAGATAGTCATTCCTTGTTCATCCTGCTACAGCCGGATGATAGTTTCCCGGAAGAAGATGGCTGACGATCCCGGTCTAAAAAATATAATAAATGCAGAACTTACCAAAAAGGTCGAAGGGAAGATAAAGATATCGAGCATCCTCGAGGTGCTTGTCCCTAAAGCTAATTCCGGCGAGATAGCTGAAAAGTTAATAAAGAAGTTAGAAGGGCTTAAACCTGCATGTTATTATGGCTGTTTGCTTACAAGGTTTCCCTGTGAAGTTGATGTCCCTGATAATGTGGAGAATCCGCAGGGTATGGAGATCGTTTGCAAAGCCATTGGAGCAAAGCCTATTGACTGGAGTTACAAAACAGACTGCTGCGGCGCTTCAGCAGCAGTCAATGATACTGATACATCTTTGTTTCTCATGTCCGGAATCCTTAAGGATGCTCTAACAAGAGGAGCCAACTGCTTTGTTACTACCTGTCCAATGTGCCAGCTCAACATGGATGCGTATCAGGAAAGGATAAGTGAAAAATACGGTATACGGAAGAAGTTGCCGGTCTATTTTGTTACCGAACTTTTGGGTATTGCGATGGGTTTTAGCCCAAATGAGATGCTGCTTGACAGGCATTTTATAGATACTGTCGGACTATTAAAGGAGTTGAAGCTGATATGAATGAGAAGGCTTCTTCTGAAAAACGGGGCTCGGTCCTGATCGTCGGCGGCGGCATAGGCGGCATGCAGGCCGCGCTCGATCTTGCCGACAGCGGGTTTAAAGTGCATATGGTTCAGAGGGATTCATCAATCGGCGGGACCATGGTAATGCTTGATAAGACCTTCCCTACAGGCGACTGCTCTATGTGCATGATCTCTCCCAAGATGGTAGAGGTGGGCAGACATTTGAACATTGATATCCATTCATTGTCCGAGGTGGTATCGGTCGAGGGTGAGGCAGGGGATTTTAAGGTCAAGGTTAAAT
>JBAZWR010000002.1:28893-67556 GCA_041660325.1 Thermodesulfovibrionales bacterium
CCGCGCTATGTAGATCCTGATAAATGTACCGGATGTGGAGACTGCCAAGTGAAATGCCCTAAAAAGGTACCCAGCGAGTTCGAGCAGGGACTCAGTATGCGTAAAGCTATTTATTCACTTTTTCCACAGGCTGTGCCTAACACCAGGGCTATTGATAAAGATAATTGCCTTTATCTCGGAAAAGGTAGTTGCCGCCTTTGTGAAAAAGCTTGCAAGGCCGGAGCCATCAACTTTGAAGATAAGGGCGAAGAGATCGAACTGCATGTGGGCGCAATCATTCTCAGTCCCGGACTGGACCGGTATGATGCAAAGGTCAGGGGCGAGTTCGGTCTGGGCCGGTGGAAAAACGTAGTATCTGCCGTCCAGTTTGAGCGTATTCTTTCAGCATCCGGCCCCTATAAGGGCGAGATAAAACGGCCATTTGATGAAAGGCATCCCAAGAAAGTTGCCTGGATTCAGTGTGTAGGCTCGAGGGACTCTCACAATGCAAATCCATGGTGCTCATCCGTATGCTGCATGTACGCAACCAAGCAGGCGATTATTGCCAGGGAGCACAATTCAAATATAGAGCCCGTTATTTTCTTTATGGATATGCGTGCTTTTGGTAAAGACTTTGACAAATATGTCGAGCGCGCAAAAAACGAATACAATGTTCGTTATCAGCGTTCCATGATTTCCGCGATCCGCGAAGAGGCGGACACCGGCAATCTGCTTCTCCGCTATGCGGCCGAGAACGGAAAGCTTATTGATGAGATTTTTGACATGGTAGTTTTGTCTATCGGGCTTGAACCGCATAAGGATGCGGTGAAGTTCGCAAAGACATTCGGCATAGAAACTAACTCATACCGTTTTCCCCTGACATCTTCATTGCAGCCCGTGCGGACTTCCAGAGAAGGGGTCTTTGTTACAGGCGCATATCAGAGTCCCAAAGACATTCCGGAAACAGTTATGCAGGGAAGCGCGGTGGCCGGTGAGGCAATGGCGCTCCTTGGCGAGGCCCGAGGGACGGAGACTATTGCCAAAGAATTTCCGGCAGAGAAGGATATTGCTGATGAAGAAGTCAGGATCGGTGTTTTCGTATGTCACTGCGGGATCAATATAGCTTCGACTGTGGAAATCGATAAGGTGGTTGAAGCGGTAAAAGGCCTGCCCGGAGTTGTCTATGTTACCGACACGCTTTATGCCTGTGCACAGGATAGCCAGGAGATGTTAAAACAGGCGGTAAGGGAAAAGAACTTAAACCGGGTGGTGGTAGCTTCCTGTACTCCGAGGACCCATGAGCCTCTGTTCCAGGATACTATTCGCGACGCCGGTCTGAACAAGTATCTGTTCGATCTTGCTGATATTCGTGAGCAATGCTCATGGTGCCACATGGGACACAAAAAAGAGGCAACAAAGAAAGCGATCAAGATCGTAAAAATGGCGATAGCAAAGGCCGGGCTCCTCGAACCGCTCAAGACCGATACCGTAGGAGTTACACCGGCAGCCATGGTCATCGGAGGGGGAATCGCAGGCATGACCGCAGCCCTTTCACTGGCTGACCAGGGTTTTCAGGTCAGTATCGTGGAAAGGGAGAAAGAGCCGGGCGGCCTTTTGAGAAACCTTTATCGTACACTGGAAGGAAACGACGTCCAGGAATTCCTGAAATCCGGAATAAAACAGGTTCAGGCCCATAAGCGTATAAAAATATATACCGGCGTTGAGGTCAGGAAGACCGAAGGTTTTGTAGGTAACTTCAAAACAACCCTTACTGACGGAACGGAAATAGAACATGGCGTGATTATACTGGCCACCGGCGGTGTGGAATATGAGCCGGTTGAATATCTTTATAATGAAAGCGACCATGTTATTACCCAGAGGGAGCTGGAAAAGAAGCTCGTTATGGGTGAGAAGCCAAAATCCGGCGAGTGCTTCGTCATGATCCAGTGTGTGGGATCTCGTGAAGAACCGGACCAGTATTGCTCACGCATATGCTGCCAGGATGCGATCAAGAACGCAATCGCCATTAAGCAGGGGAATCCCGGAGCACAGGTGGTAATATTGTATAGAGATATCAGAACATATGGACTGCGCGAAGATTATTACAAGCAAGCACGCGATTTAGGCGTGATCTTTGTGCGCTATGATGTGGATAAAAAACCGGTGGTCGAGAGAGATGGTGACAGGCTCAGGATAAAAACCCGGGACTACATGTTGAACAAGGACCTGGTTGTGGACGCAGACTGGCTGGTCCTTTCGACCGGACTCAGGCCGCACCCGACAGCCGGCAGGGTAGGTGAAATGTATAAGGTAACCCGCAACCCGGACGGGTATTTCCTGGAGGCACACGTAAAACTTCGTCCGGTTGACTTCCCGAGCGAAGGCATTTTTGTCTCAGGTCTGGCCCATGCGCCAAAGAATCTTGACGAAACCATTAGTCAGTCATTGGCAGCGGCAGGCCGGGCCGGCACCGTTCTATCTAAAGATCGTCTATCCGTTTCCGGGATCATCGCCAAACATAGAAAAGACCTGTGTATGTCTTGTCTGAGCTGCTTCAGAGTATGCCCGTTTGATTCGCCGTATATTAATGAGGAAGGAAAAGTTGCTCATAATGAAGTCAAATGTCATGGCTGCGGGATCTGTGCCGGCATTTGCCCGGCCAAGGCTTTTCAGGTAAACAGCTTCCGTGACGACCAGATAATGGCTATGATAGATGCTGCAGCGGAATGTGAGCCTGTGGAATAAGATTATTTTTATTTGCGAGAAAAAGTGAAGGAGAATGATTAATGCTTAAAGTCGAAGAGTCAGGGGTGCAGGAAGAGGCTACTTCTATAGAGAAGCCTCACGAAACACCATCTGACTGGGAACCAAATATCCTGGCCTTTGCATGTCATTACTGTGCTTTCGCGGCTGCAGACCTGGCCGGGGTAATGCGGCTCTCATATCCATCGAATGTGAAGGTTATCAGACTTCCGTGTACAGGCAAGCTGGATTATATCCATATCCTTCACGCATTCGAGAGGGGAGTAGACGGCGTTTTTGTAGCGGGTTGACTGCAAGAACAATGTCATTACCTGGAGGGTAATACCTATGCAGCAAGAAGAGTTAAGTATACAAAAAATCTATTGTCCAAGGTGGACATTGATCCTGCACGCTTGGAAATGTATAACCTGTCGGCGGCCATGGGACCGAGGTGGGCTGAGATCTGTACCGAATTCACGGAAAGAATTCTTAAGCTCGGTCCTTCACCTATCCGGCTTGCAGTATGCAGGAGAAGCGGGATGAAAGGGAGTGGATAGCAATGATTGTCGGTGAGCAGAAACCGTTTGAAGAAATTTGGGAGATGATCAGGAGCTTCAAGAAGGTTCTGGTCTTCGGGTGTAATACGTGTGTAGCAATCTGCCATGCAGGCGGGGGCAAGGAGGCGGAGATACTTGCTTCTATGATCAGGATGAAGGCGGCACAGGAAGGCATGAGCATGGAGGTCAAACATGCCGCGATCGAAAGACACTGCGAGCCGGAGTTTTTCGATCCCGTGATGGAGGATGTTAAGACCAACGATGTTGTGCTCTCAACGGCCTGCGGTGTGGGGGTTAACTTCCTCGCTGAAAGGATAGGTGATATACCCGTATTCCCGGGGATCAATACACAGTTCTTTGGGGCCGTTCCGAAGGCGGGCGTATTTGTCGAATTATGCGCGGGATGCGGGAATTGTATCCTTCACCTGACCGGCGGGATATGTCCCGTAGCCCGCTGCGCAAAATCTCTTATGAACGGGCCCTGCGGTGGTACTAACAAAGGCAAGTGCGAGATAAGCCGGGATGTGGATTGTGCCTGGTATCTGATCGTGGAGAGGATGAAGAAGCTTGGCGCCCTTGAAAAGCTATACGAAATTCAACAGCCGAGGAACTGGTCTACCGGCACTTACGGCGGACCCCGCCGGGTAGTGCTGGAGCACATAAAAGATTTTGAAGAAAAAGAAGGAAAAAACTAAGCATAGTGCGGGAGTATTTTAATGATGAAAAGCGGAAGCAATCTTGAAAAAGTTTTAGAAGGCGGTCATTTTGCCGTAACTGCCGAAGTAGGTCCGCCAAAAGGCACCTCGGCAAAAGTCATCCAGAGAAAAGGCGAACTTCTTAAAACGTATTGTGATGCCATGAACTTAACAGACAATCAGACGGCCATTGTCCGCATGTCAAGTTGGAGCGGCTGTATCCTCCTAAAGGAGATGGGTATTGATCCTGTAATGCAGATGGTAGTCAGGGACCGAAATCGAATCGCTATCCAAAGTGACATCCTGGGCGCGGTCGCCTTAGGAATTCGAAATGTCCTCTGTCTCTCGGGTGACCATCAAAAATTTGGCAATCATCCGGCGGCTAAAGGCGTCTATGATATTGATTCTATACAGCTCGTTCAGACTCTTAAGAAAATGCGGGATGAAAAGAAATTTATCTGCGGAGAGGAGATATCAGGCGAGGTCCCATTGTATATCGGGGCGGTTGAAACCCCGTTTGCCGATCCCATTGAGTACAGGGTTAAGAGACTGGCTAAAAAGGTTAAGGCCGGTGCGGACTTTATTCAAACCCAGGCCATCTTTGATGTGGCAAAATTTATCAAGTGGATGGAGATGGTGAGAGATGAGGGATTGGATAAACAGGTCCACATTCTTGCCGGTGTAATACCTATAAAGTCCGTGGGAATGGCTCGCTATATGAAGGAAAATGTCTCGGGAATTAGCGTGCCGGATGAGATTATAACCCGTATGAAGGATGCCAAGGTTGCAAAAGAAGAAGGAGTAAAGATAGCTTTGGAGATTATAGAGCAACTTAAAGAAATAGACGGTATTCACGGTATTCATATCATGGCCGTGGCCTGGGAAGATATAGTGCCTGTGATAGTAGAAAGCGCCGGTTTATTACCGAGACCGATACTGTAATAGGTTATGCTATGGGCGGGGTTATCCGGCCCTTACTTCAGTATTAAGTTTTGGGTATTAAGGAGGATATGATGAGTGCAAAAATATTAGTAGTTGATGATGATCCCGATATCTCGGAGGCTATAAGCCTTATCCTTAAGGCCAATGGCTATGAGGTAGTGACTGCTAATGACGGGATAGAGGGCCTGAATATGCTCAAAGAGGAAAAGCCTGATTTAATGATTCTGGATCTCCTCATGCCCAGGCTGGATGGTTTTGGAGTTTGTAAAGAGTTGAAGGACCCTCGATGGGCCAAATATGCCCATATACCCATCATCATTCTGAGCAGTGTTAGTAAAGATGCCAGCCATCGCCGATATGAATTAGAAACAGGGGTGCAACTCGACGTTGATGATTATGTGGAGAAACCCATTGAGCATACCGTCCTGTTAGAACGTATAGGGAAAGTCCTCAAGAAAGTAGGCAAGGCATAAGGAGAAAGAGATGGAGAAAAAGAAAATCTTATTAGTAGATGATGATGCAGATTTTACGGAGGCCACCAAACTCCTTTTAGAAAGCAGACATTATGATGTGACCGTTGCCAATGACGGCAAAGAGGGGTTGAAAAAGGCGCATACGGAAGAGCCGAGTTTAATCATTTTGGATGTCATGATGCCTGAAATGGACGGCTATCAAGTTTGTGCCAAGCTCAAAACCGATCCTAAATACGGACACATCCCCATTCTGCTATTGACGGCAGTAGGAGAGGCAATACCCACATCAAGTTATACCAAGGAAATGGGCATGAGGATAGAGGCGGATGATTATATCCCTAAACCCGTAGAGCCATTGGAGATTGTAGAGAGAGTAGAAAAGCTATTGAGAATTTCTATGGGGAAAAACCCTTAACCTGGTTCAGCAGAAAACCGGTAAAGAAAGGGGGACCCGAGGAAATATGCCTTATAGAGTAATGAAAGAATCATTAAATTCCGTAATTGACAGCCTATCTGATGGGATACTGGTTACCGATGAGCTGGGTAAGATTATCCTTTATAACCAACTGGCTGAAACCCTGCTGGGCATAACGGGAAAGGCTGCATTAGGTCAGCCGGTCCGGGATCACATTAGAAATGACGTGCTGGTCGGACTCATAACCAAGATATTGACGCTTAATATGCCTTATCATGCTGAAGAAGTATGCCTCATGGATATGGGTAATGCAAGACTCAGAGTCCACGTCAATCCTGTTAGAGATACAAACGGATTACTCATTGGTTCGGTAACTTTGCTCCATGATGTTGCTCAACTCAATGCTATAGACAAGATAAAGTCAAATTTCTTATCCATGGTTTCTCATCAATTAAAATCCCCATTAAGCTCTACTTTACTTCAGACATCTATCCTTCTGGATGGGATAGTGGGAGAGATTAGTGAGAAACAAAGGGATTTGCTTCAAAAGGTCAGAACCAAAATAAAGGGCATGGTTGCTCTTATTCATGATATCCTTGATGTCTGCTACATTGAAGAGGGAGGATATCTAAAACAGATAGAACATCTGGATCTCACCGAGATTTTACAAAGGACGGTTGAGTTAATGCAACCCCAGGCCCAGGACAAGAATATCGCCCTTCATGTAAAAACAGAAGATCATCTTCCTTTGATTATTGGCAACAAAAGCAGTGTGGAGGCAATGTTTATTAACCTGATCAGTAATGCCATTAAGTACACGCCCTCAGGAGGGCAGGTTAATGTCGAGATGAGTGAGAATGCACAGAATGTTCAGATAGACGTTTCCGATACGGGAATAGGTGTTGAAGACGAGGATTTTCCCCGAATTTTTGATAAATTCTACCGGGTAAGGTCCGAGATAACCAAAAATATTAGCGGTACAGGCCTGGGCCTTTCTATTGTTAAGAGCGTTGTGGATGCCCACCGTGGCGCTATCAATGTAGAAAGTAAGGTAGGAAAAGGTACCACATTTACGGTTTTGCTTCCTATAAGATAAAGTATTATTATAAAGAGAGCAGTAAGAATAACGGGATCATAAAAAGGCTATTTGGAATATTAAAAGAATGAATGAAAAAGTCATACCCCCTTGTCAGGCAGCTTGTCCGGTTCATACGGATGTGCGTGGTTATGTTTCTGCAATAGCAAAGGGTGATGTAGAAGAAGCTATCAGGATTATCCGTCGGGTGAATCCATTCCCATCATCATGTGGGAGAATCTGCACAAGGTTATGTGAAAAAGCTTGCAGGCGTGCTCAGATAGATGAACCAATTTCGATAAGGGCGCTTAAGCGATTTGCTTCCGATCAAACCCGATGGTTTAAATTAATTGAAAGGCCTGAAAATTCTTACGATGAAAAGATTGCGATAATAGGAAGCGGCCCGGCCGGTATGACGGCAGCCCATGACCTTGCATTGCTTGGATATAGGGTAACCGTTTTTGAGGCACAGAATGTGCTCGGTGGAATGCTGAGTGAAGGTATTCCTGATTACAGGCTTCCAAAGGACTTAGTTAAGGAAGAGGTTGATAATATCTTAGCACTTGGTGTTGAAGCAAAGACCGGTTTATCTCTCGGACGAGACGTTACTCTTGAGGAACTTCTTAAAGATTATCAGGCTGTATTTATAGCGGCGGGTAGTCAAAAAAGTTTATTGCCAAAATATAACGGAATAGAACTGAATGGTATCATCGGCACTGTTGAATTTCTTAAACAAGTAAGCAGAGGCTACAAACCCCGGTTAGGAAAAAATGTTGTAGTCATTGGAGGAGGTCATACGGCAATTGATGCAGCTCGGACCTGTATTCGTTTGGGTGCTTCTGATGTGACTATATTATATCGTCGAACAGTGGATGAGATGCCGGCAGGCCGCGAAGAGGTTGAAGCGGCAGAACAGGAAGGTATAAAAATCATGTATCTTGTTGCACCGGTTGAGTTTTCAGGTAATGAAAAAGTGCAGAGTGTACGATGCGTCAGAATGCAACTCGGTGAGATGGATAAATCGGGAAGACGCCTGCCTGTTCCGATAGAAAATTCGGAATTTAAAATAGCTGCCGACACGGTCATTTTAGCAATAGGGTATATACCGGATACGGAAGTATTAAAAGAAAGCGGTTTGAATATAAACAGAAATGGTACGGTTATGGTAAAGGATGAAACCGGTATAACAAATATTCAGGGTGTTTTCGCGGCAGGTGACGTTGTGAGCGGACCTCGGAGCGTTATCGAAGCTATAGCATCAGGAAGAAGAGTAGCTGAAGCAATACATCGTCATTTCCGCAATTTACCTTATAAAGAGGATAAAGATTTTGAGTTTTTGAACCCGCTTGATGACGGCGTAGTAAAACAGATTTATAAATCAGAAAGACGGAAAATACCTTCTCTAAAGGTAGAAGAGCGAATCACTAATTTTAAAGAAGTGGATTTATGCTATAACAAGGATCAGGCAGTCAGGGAGGCTCAGCGCTGTTTAAATTGTGGTGCAGGTGCACTTGTTGCAGATAATTGTGCAGCTTGCCTTAACTGTGTCCGTATATGTCCCTATGGGATACCATCTCCGGGCAAAGAAACAGCTGAAATTGATATAAGCCAATGCCAGGCTTGTGGAATTTGTGCATCGGAATGTCCGGCTTCCGCAATCAAATTACAATTTGAAGCAAAGGAAAGTGATCGTGCCGAATTAGAGAAGGTGGTAGATATTGCAAGGCAGGAAACACCGGAAATACTGATAATAGGATATTATTGCCGGTACGGTTCACCTATAGGCCCGCCATTCGACAAAGATGATGTAGTCTGGATAGGAAAGTTTTGTACCGGCCGCATGGATGAGTCACGGTTAATTTATCCTTTTGAACTGGAGGTTGACGGTGTATTAATACACGTGTGCAAGAACGAAGGATGTCGTTTTAGGGAAGGAAATCAATGGTTAAAAAGGCATATCAAAAGTGCTAAAAAGATATTAAACGAAATCGATATAGGTGCCGACAGACTGGATATAATATCAGAAGAAGAAGATTTTCCCGGTTTCAGAAATAAGCTTGATGCTTTAGGTATAAATCCATTACGTACGGGGAAGAAGGTGAAAGAATGATCGTTGCTGAAATTAAACCTTTTGCAGAGATAAAAGATATGCTTCAAGATTATAACAAAGTTCTAATTTTAGGTTGTGGTTCTTGTGTTACGGTATGTATGAGTGGAGGCGAAAAGCAGGTTGAATTGTCGGCCTCATCCCTCCGGATGGCAAGAAAAATAGAAGGTAAGGAAATCACCGTGGGGGAGCGGACAATACTTCGGCAATGCGACCCGGAATTTATCGACCGGATAAATGAAGAAGCCGCTCGGTATGATGCAATCCTATCGATGGCTTGTGGCGCCGGAGTTCAGGCTGTTGCTGAACGATTGGGAAGTATCCCTGTTTTACCGGCAATGAATACCACGTTTATCGGAGTTTCAAACGGACAAGGCATGTGGGTTGAGGTTTGCGCAGGCTGCGGAGACTGTATACTCGATAAGACAGGCGGAATATGTCCGGTGGCGCGATGTGCTAAAAGCCTTATAAACGGACCCTGCGGGGGATCACAGGGCGGGCGATGTGAGGTTTCCAAGGATTTCGCCTGCGTATGGCAACAGATTTATACTCGTATGGGAAAACTAAAGCTGCTGCATTTCCTGAAAGGGGTTACCCGGCCAAAGACAAAACCGGTTCATCCTCGAAGGATGGTTGAGAAGATTTGAGATTAAAGAAAGAGCCAACAAAAGGAGTATAACGAGATGGTATTCAGAGATGCATTAGATTCCGGCAAGTTTCTTATCACGGCAGAGGTAGGGCCGATTAAGGGAACGGAGATAGCCGGATTGTTGGAAGATGCCGAGCTTATTAAAGAAAAAGTAGATGCCATCAATGTTACTGATCTTCAAAGTTCCGTCATGCGCTTGGGATCCATGGCAGTTTGCCATATCTTAAAAGATCGAGGCATTGATCCCATCTTCCAGCTTACTTGCAGGGATAGAAACAGATTAGCGCTACAATCGGATCTGTTAAGCGCCTGGGTTTTGGGTATCAGGAATGTGTTAGCCTTAACCGGAGATCATACTACCCTGGGTGATCATCCTGAGGCGATGCCTGTTTTTGATCTAGATTCAGTAAGTTTATTAAGGGTAATAGGCAGGCTTAATGAAGGCTTTGATATGGCTGGAAATCAACTAAAGGGTTCCCCGGACTTCTTTCCCGGGGCAGTAGTAAATCCAGGGGCCGACAACGAGGCTGCATTGGAGATGCAGATCATAAAGATGGAAAGGAAAATTGAAGCAGGTGCAAGATTCTTTCAAACCCAGGGAATATTCGATTTAGACCTCTTCGAAAGATTTATTAAGCGTATAGAGGGCCTTAAAATACCGGTTTTGGGTGGAGTAATCTTACTCAAATCAGCCGGTATGGCCAGATTTATGAATAAAAATGTGGCCGGAGTATTTGTTCCCGAGCCCCTTATAAAAGAAATGGAAGAGACAAAGGACAAGGTCAAAACCAGCGTGAAAATAGCTGCCGAGCTTATTAAGGGAATGAAGCATCTATGTCAGGGAGTTCATATCATGGCTATAGGATGGGAGAAAAGGGTTCCCATGGTCTTGGAGGAAGCCGGATTATAGAGATCGGCAATTCTTGATCAGAAAATGTATAGGGTTTCAATTATCGGTGCCGGGGTTGTCGGGACAGCTATGGGTTATCTCCTTAAAAAGGCTGGATATCCTATTGTCGGGATTGCAAGCAGAACCCTGAAGTCAGCTAAGAAAGCAAGAGAATTCATCGGCAGCGGCATTGCATCTACCGACCTGAGTTCCATATCCGGAACGGCGGACATTGTCTTTATTACCACCTCAGACAGCGCCATCAAGGGCGTATGCAAAAAAATAGCTTCGGCAAAAGGATTTAAAAAGGGAAGCGTCGTATTCCATACATGCGGCGCACTTTCATCAAAAGCGCTCCTTCCGGCAAAGAAAAGAGGAGCATATATCGCTTCTCTGCATCCATTGCAGAGCCTTGCAAGCGTTAAAGAGGCTGTAAGACGTATTCCGGGTTCCTATTTCTCTGTTGAAGGGGACCAAGAGGCGGTTTCCGTTGCAAGGAATATCATTGCCGCTTTGCAGGGCAAGGAAATAGCATTGGAAGAGTGGAAGAAAACATTGTACCACGCAGGCGCATGTGCCGCATCTAATTTTCTGGTTGCTGCGGTTGGATTCGGGATGGAACTCTTTGAAGCGGCGGGCATCAACAGGAAGTATTCCCTAAAAGCCCTTATGCCTCTCATTAAAGGTACGGTGAAGAATATCGACAAACTCGGTATTCCTTCGGCCCTCACAGGACCTATTGCAAGGGGCGACGCGGTTATCGTAAGTAATCATCTGAAAGCTCTTTCCCGCAGCAGAAAAGACTTGATAGACCTCTATGCCGAACTTGGAAGGTATACGGTAAAAATCGGCGCTGAAAAAGGCACCTTAAACTCCAAAAATGCGCTTAGAATACTTTCATTATTCGATAGGTATCAAAAAAAAGAAGTTTGAACTGTTCAGTTGCAAACATGAAAGGCAGACATGATAAATCCCGAAAGCTTTCGGGATTAAACGCGACAAAAATTGATTCATAATATTTCACATTGGTATTGAATCTTTTCACGGTGATCTCTGTGATTGATTTTTTGCAATACTTACGGAAAGGAAAAAAACATATAGATGAAGGTTCTTGTTGTTGACAGCGGGGGGAGGGGGCATGCGATTGCATGGCAGTTTAAGAACGATCCGAATGTAAAGGAAGTCATTTGTGCGCCCGGCAATATCGGAATCGCACGGGACGTCAGATGTGAAAATGCAAGGACGAATGAAGAGATACTCGAACTTGCCAAAAGTGAAAAGGTCGATCTTACCTTTGTAGGTCCGGAAAGCCCGCTTACAAAAGGGCTTGTCGATTTATTTAATGCGGAGAATATCCCGATAGTCGGACCTCGGAAGAAAGCGGCAATTCTTGAAGGGAGTAAGGCTTATACAAAACTCCTGTGCAGAGAAATCGGCGTGCCGGTCCCGGATTTTGAGGTCTTTGACGATCCCGTGAAAGCAAAGGACTATGTGCGGCATTTAAACCATCCGGTTGTTGTAAAGGCCGATGGCTTGGCCCATGGCAAGGGCTCAATCGTATGTTCAAATGAAGAGGATGCGCTTCAGGCTATAAATCATTTGATGGTTGAGAAAGCCTTTGGGGAGGCAGGCAGCAAAGTCGTTATCGAGAAGAGACTATATGGCACGGAGATATCCTTTTTTGTTTTCACCGACGGTGAGTCTTTGGCGCCGATGCCGGTAGCGCAGGATTATAAAAGGGCTTATGACGATGACGAAGGTCTCAATACAGGCGGCATGGGTTCATATTCTCCTCACAGTCTTGAAGGAGAAGAGCTTACAAAACTTGTCTGTGAAAAGGTTGCTATGCCGATAATTCAGGGATTTAAGAAAAAGGAAGGGGTACAGTATAAAGGCATACTCTACTGCGGCTTGATGCTCGTGGATCATATCCCTCATCTTCTTGAGGTCAATGTGCGTTTTGGCGATCCTGAAGCGGAAGTTATACTACCGAGGCTTATTACTCCACTGAGCGACATTAGTTTTCAGATCATAAACGGGGTCCTCGGCGAAAAGAAGGTTGAATGGGGTCCCGACTATTATTGCGATGTAGTTGCCGCCCAGGGCAGGACGCGGCAGATGAAAGGCGGCAGGAGCAAAGGCTGGTATCCCGGTTATCCTTCACGTTATGGAAAGGGGTATCGGATTTCAGGACTTGAGAATATCCGGGATGCGGACTGCAAGCTTTTCTTTGCGGGTGTAAGTCATTCCGAGATAAAGGGTCTTGTCACCGACGGAGGCAGGGTAATTCACGTCATCGGTAAGGGGAATACGCTGGAGAAAGCACGGACTGTTGCGTACAATAATATTGAAAAAATTAGTTTTGAAGGTATCCGGTACAGGACGGATATCGGAAAAGATAATTAGAGTCTGTTCATAAATTCGTGTTTTGTCATTCTCCGGCTTGACCGGGGCATCCGGAAAGACACCGGATGCCTGCTTATCCCGAAAGCTTTCGGGACGGGAATGACATTCAAAGATTCCGTATGTGTCCTTACTAATGACCGCATTAGTAATTTCTAACACAGTAACCTGAAAATAATTGTAGCCGCAGGCAACAGCCTGCGATATAATAGATTAGTCTGAAAGACCTGTTAAGGGGGGCTTATATTTGTGAAAAGAGAAAAGAGTCCGGTCAAGAAAAACGTAAAACAGAAACTTGAAAATGTCAGAAAATGGTACAGATACCAGTTTTTCGGCAGCGCCAATGTCAGGATACCAAAGGAAAAACAAGTTATTGACGCAAATATAGCAAACATATCCTTTTCAGGGATAGGTCTCTATTCATCCAAACCGATTGGAAAAGGAAAAACGGTAAAAATCAAAATCTCTTTTGTTGATAAACACGGGAAGGTCCGGGCGGAAATTGCGACCGGAAAGGTTGACTGGCAGTCTAAATTCAAAAGCATGTATCTTACCGGTATTTTTTTTGATAACGAACTTAGTGTCGCCACTCAGCCTATACTCATCGAACATCTCACCTGGCTAATAGACACCTACAAATGGCCCCAGCCTTATAAAGACCAGAGGATATCGATGCTGTAGAGGTGAGTACGGCTTATGATGATCTTATTTATGAAATAATTCCCGGGTTTATTTTGTTAAGACAAACTATTTCCGGTAGTGTTTGTAGATTTCACATCTTGCGGGGCAGATACAGAAAGAACGTAAATAACCGAAATATAACGTATATGTGCAGAATTTATGCTTGCATTTATCTTTTACGGTAAGACCGCCATCGTGTCCTTCTTCGATGGTGCAGGTGTTCCAGTTATCTTTATTCAAACATTCAAAATTGTAGCGGCATTGTGTTGTCCGCTGCTTAGTTGCTTCACTAATCCGGTAAGACAAATTGTCCCCCCCATTTGAATAATTATATATAGATATGACGTTATTTTGTCAATATATATTTTTCCTTTGTTCGGTAACAAAATAGAGTGTTGAAGCTAATCCGGATTATCAAGGAGTTCCTTTGCCTTTTTCCGCATCTTATTTTCCTGATACCTGTTTATTTCGTGGTCGTATCCGATGAGATGCAGGAGGCCGTGTATGAGGAGTTTTTTGAGTTCTTGATGGAAGGTAAGACCGTTTTCTTCAGCCTGTTTTTTGGTTTTTGGGAGGCTGATGACGATGTCACCGAGAACGACGTTAGGCGTTAAGCGTTCGGCGTTCGGCGAAATGAATTCATTTTGAGGAAACGAAAGCACATCCGTCGTCCTGTCGATCCCCCGGTATTGGCGGTTCAGAATCCTCATCCTTTCATCGTTTACAAAGAGGATGCTGATTTCAGCTTTGTGGAGTCCGAGCAGCCGCAGGGCTTTCCTGAGAAGACTTGCCGTTCTCTGTTGATTTGGCTTTAACAGCCTTTGGCAGTTCTTAATATAGACCTTCATTTGAAAAATCAAACCCCGGATAATCTATCCGCTTATGGAATATGCCTGTGAGAATAAAGGTGAAGCGCCTCTTTATTTCATGGATGTCTTTAAGCGTCAGTTCACATTCATCGAGTTGTCCCTCAAGAAATATATGGTTGATTATTTTGTCGACAAGCGAAGCAATGCGTGCAGGCGTCGGGTCAGTAAGCATTCTTGAGGCGGCTTCAACGGCGTCGGCCATCATGACAAGCGCAGCCACACGCGTCTGTGGCTTGGGGCCCTGATATTTATAATCTTCTTCATCAGTCCGTCCGGTATCCCCCTTGTCTTTTGCCTTCTGATAGAAGTAGCTGACAAGCATGGTGCCGTGATGCTGCTCGATAATATCAACAATCGGTTCAGGGATTTTGAATTGATTGGCGAGTTCTACCCCTTCCTTTACATGATTGGTAATTATCATGGTGCTCATATGGGGCGTTATTTTATCGTGCTTGCTGACGGAGCCGCTCTGGTTTTCTACAAAATAATCCGGCATTTTTATTTTCCCGATGTCGTGGTAATATGCGCTCACCCTTGCAAGTAAAGGGTTTGCCCCGACCGCCTCGGCGGCGGATTCTACGAGGTTTCCGACAATGACACTGTGGTGGTATGTGCCGGGCGCCGATATCATAAGGCTTTTCATGATCGGCTGGTTGAGATCAAGCAGTTCCAGCAGACTTATATCGGTTGTGACTTTAAATACATATTCTATAAGCGGCAGAAGCAGCGAGACAATTGCGGTAACGCTGATGCCCCCGAGCGCTGCAAAGAGAATTGACGGGGGCGCCTTTACCGTGAATAAATCTCCCTTGAAAAGCAGCAGGATTATTACGGTAGTTACATTCGCCGCTATAACATAGCCGCCTCCTTTCAGCAGAGAAGACCTCTTTTTGCACCGTATGACGCCAAAGGCCGCTATAATGCTTCCGACAAATGTATAGATGGTAAAGGATGCGTCATGCGCCCACAGTCCGGCGAGAAGACTGACGGCAAAGGAAAAGGTGATAGCCGTATGAAAATCGAAGAGGAGAGAGACAAACATTGCTCCGGCCGGTATGGGAACTCCGAACAGCGAGCTGTCCAGCGCCCTGTATTCGAGGCCTTTTGAGAGGGTCAGAAAGAGATAACCGAAAAGTCTCCCTGTAAGGAGGGTGCCGATGATCAGAAGGCCGAGCAACAGAAGCATGTTATATTTTTTTATATACGCAGGCTTATATCTCATGATGTCCCTGTATAGGATAGTTAACAGCAGGCAGGCAATTAAAAACCCTCCGATTAATTGTCCCAGGCCGAAATTCGTCTGTATGGAAAGGGATGCAATGAAACCGAAGAGGAGAATGAAATATGTCCTGATGAAATTGTCTTTCCTGCTGAAATGCGTTTGGGTCCCGTTTGCAGGCAAAGACATCCCGTCAGTCAGGCGCTTAAAAAAATCGATGATTTTCACCGATTTATTCTTCGGGTGACCGTTTTTCGTACCGCTCATAGGCTTTCACAATCTCCTGAACTAATTTGTGCCTGACGACGTCTTTTTCGGAAAAATAGATAAACTTAATGCCTTCGACGCCGTTTAATATTTTTTCCGCTTCAATGAGTCCGGACGCTTTACCGTGAGGCAGGTCTATTTGCGTTATATCTCCCGTAATAACGGTTTTGGAATTAAACCCGAGCCGCGTAAGATACATCTTCATCTGTTCGGACGTTGTATTTTGCGCTTCATCAAGGATGATGAAGGAATCGTTGAGCGTCCTGCCGCGCATAAATGCAAGGGGCGCTATTTCAATAATCCCACGGTCGACAAGCTTACCGGCTTTTTCGGCATCCATCATATCGAACAACGCATCATACAGGGGTCTCAGATAGGGATTTACTTTTTCATAAAGGTCGCCAGGCAGGAAACCAAGCTTTTCTCCCGCTTCCACGGCGGGTCGGGCAAGGACTATCCTGCTTACCTGTTTTTTCAGGAAGGCATTGATGGCCATTGCCATTGCAAGATAGGTTTTCCCGGTGCCTGCAGGACCGATACCGATGACAATATCATAATTTCTGATTGCTTCTATGTATTGCCTCTGGGTATCCGTCTTGGGAATGATAAACCTTTTTTTTGAAGATACGGGTATATTATTGAGAAAAAGGTCTTTGATGGAGGCGGACTGTCCTTCCGATGAAGCGGACCTGATGGCATAACGGATGTCTTCGGGATTCAGGATATATCCTTCATAACTTATCGACCGGATTTCATGAATAATCTTTTCCGCATTTTTAACGGAGTGGTCCTCGCCCTGCAGGAAGATCTTGTTCCCTCTCTGAGATGCAACGATATCAAGGGTTTCTTCTAATACTTTAAGGTTTTTGTCAAGCCTTCCGTAAAGAAGATTCGCCTCTTTTTCGCTGTCAAGTTCGATTTCTACGGTTACCGTAAGATCTCCTTATTCGGATTTAAATGTTACGAAGGCGTGCTGGAGGTTCTCGGTCTTTTTCAGTTTGACCGACATTACTTCGGCTTCTTTCCTGTTAGTGAACTCTCCAACTATGATTTTAAAGAGGTTTTCGTTTTTTCTTGTTTTCACTGAAATAACGGACGCCTTATATCCGTTTTTGCTTAGTTTCTCCTTTAGGGCGTCTGCTGTCGAGGTGTTTTTGAATGCCTCTACCTGAACGGTGTATTTCCGCGTTTTAGCAGCTGTAACGATTTCCTGAGTTTTCTGAACAATTTTAGTTTCCTGCGCTTGCCGGGTTCTCGGGTTTTCCTGAGCTAATTGCGCTTTTTTGAGTTCAGGGGATGGTTGCGGCTGCGGTTCCTGAGATGCCTGAATCTGCGGTTTCTCCACGGAAACAGGCTGCGGGGAAACGGCTTCATCTTTTTTCAAAGGTTTGACAGGCTGCTCAGGAATGATATTCTGCCGGGGAGCTGCTGATAGTTGTTCCACCGGAGAAGGTCTGAAGGATTTGCCGACAAAGAAGCCGAGGGTAAAACAGAGGGAAGCGGTAATGATTATAGCTGCAATGATAATCCCTTTCCCGATATACATAACCGAAGACCTGTCTTTTGAATCAGCCTGTTTCATAGAATAAGCATAGCATCACCATAAGAAAGAAATCTATACCCGATGGCGGCAGCTTCCCTGTAGGATTTTAGCAATGTTTCACGTCCGCATATGGCGGATGCAAGCATAAGGGGAGTGGATCTGGGGAGGTGAAAATTGGTTATCAGGGAGTCGATCACTTTAAAGGAATATCCCGGATATATGAACATACCTGTAACACCCCGGATTCTGCCGTTTTGTGATGTAATGACACAATTCCCGCTCATATACCCCTCCAGGGCTCTTGTTGTAGTTGTGCCCACTGCAAACACCTTTCGTCCGGATGTCCTGACGAGATCTATTTCGGAAAAAAGACTACCGGGTATCTCAAAATATTCGGAATCCATAGAATGATCCTCAACATAATCCGTTCTTATCATTTTAAAGGTGCCGACGCCTACGTGGAGAGTCAATTCCCTTAAAATTATGCCTTTTGACTTTATTTTTTCCAAAAGAGAATTGTTGAAATGAAGCCCTGCCGTAGGAGCCGCTATTGAACCTTCCTGTTTGGCATAGGCAGTCTGATATGTTTCTTTATCTGATGTGTCAGGCGGACGTTTTATATACGGCGGCAAAGGCATGGCGCCGTATTTCCAGATGTTTTCCATAAAACTGCCCGAATAACAAAAGCGGGCGACCTCTCCATTATGCAGTTCGGCGGAAAAATCATCGGAGAAGAGCAGGATGCCGGTATAACGGCCTTTCGAGAGCACTTCCCATGCGTCTTTTGCGAGGTTTTTTACAAGAAGTATCTCAAGGGGTTTGCCGTTTTCACGCATACCGGTAAGTCTCGCAGGGAAAACCTTTGTGTTATTTACAATCAGCATATCGCCTGCACTGAGATAGGTAACAATATCCGGGAACATCCTGTGCTCTATTATGCCGTCTCTGTGAACGACGAGCAGTCTTGAACTGCTGCGCTCTTTCAACGGTCTTTTTGCTATAAGGTCTTCGGGAAGAAGATAATCGAAATCAGTGATTTTCATAAAACTGTATGGCGGTCCCGGGATAAAAATATGAAAGGATATCTTTGTAATTTTTGCCTTCGCGGGACATTTTGAGCGCACACCACTGGCAGAGGCCGACACCGTGGCCGTAGCCTTTCCCTTCAAAATATATGGAATCGGCGTCGCTGCGCAGGGAAAAGTTTGTGCTCGGCAGACGGCTCCAGCCGAGGGCCTTTCTGAATTCAGGCGCGCTTATTGTTGACGGCCCGGAACCGGACACTATTTTCAGCTCTTTCACCCTGTGAGTTGATGTATAGGATTTTATCGAAATCTCTTTTATACCCGTCATGTTCAACGCCTTTTCAATTTCTTTCAGCTTTATTTTCTTTTCCCATATGGAATAGGGTGATATGTCACAGGTTGATTCTACGGACTTAAGATAGGGATAGCTTTTCCCGAATACCTCCTCCGGGTTCTCCGTTCTTCCTCCGCATGTTGAGTGGTAAAATGCCTCTATCGGTCTGTTATCGTATGTCAGTATCTCGCTTCTTGTTTCTTCAACAGCATAGGTTACCCGGGCGTCGGGATTATTTCCCTTGTACACCTGATGAAGCACCGAAGATGCAAGATGGTACAGGGATTCCCCGTTCATCTTTTTTTGGTAAAGGGCATAGGTCCTTGAAATAACCGCCTGTGCCTTGAGCGCCTCCATGTCCCAGTCCGGGCCGACTTCCGCTACTACAACATCCTTGATGTAATCCTCCAAAGGTAGTTCATTAATGATATACAGACCTCCATCGCCTTTCCACACGCCTATATTGCCGGTATACCGTGTTCCCGTAACAAGAAGCTCTCCCTTCATGCTTCCGAGCTTCTCTATCTTTTCATTTTTGGCAGGGACCTTCGGATAAAACTCGTTTACAATAAGGACCTTAATGTTTTCAGAAGCGAAAGCATTATGAGCCATAAAAAACAGAAAGACCGCGCAAAAGATTAATCTGATCATCTATATTTCACCTTTTCCTTATCAGCCAGAAGATTAAGGTTAAGAGGATGCTTAGAAGAATACTTGTAGCCAGAGGAAAATAAAAGGTAAAGTTCTTTTTCTGGACAAGTATATCCCCGGGCAGCCTCCCGAGCCACGGGACTTTACCGGAAAGCATAAGTATCCCGCCGATAACAATGGCGGCAACGCCGAATATGATAAGCATTTTGCCGATATCAATCATATGGGGCTGCACTGCTTTTAACTTAGCAAACGGAGTAAACTCGGTATGCCGGGTAAACTATTTTTTAACATACCTTTCCATCTCCGAATAAATACAGCCGCAATACTTTTGCCTGTATAAGCCAAGCTCTTTAGATATTTTCATGCCTTCATGAAATCCAGGCCTGAAATCCTCCATATAAAACGGTATGGAATATCTTTTACCCATCTCCTGCGCTGTTTCAATTATCATATCAAATTTCTGATAGGGACTTACAAGCAATGATGTCGTAAAACCGTCAAGACCCATTTTTTTTGCCGTTCTTGCAGTCTCTTCAAGCCTTATAGAATAACAGAAAACACATCTATTGTCTTCATGATTTACGACAGTCCTTAGAAATTCCTTCAATCCATAATGGTCAATGTACTCGATATCAAGGTCCCATGTTTTCTGCAACTGCCGTAATGCCTCAAGACGCAGCTTATATTCCGTATACGGATGGATATTCGGGTTTATCCATAACCCTTTTACCTCGATATCCCGTGAAAAAAGAGACTGCAACGGATAAAGGCAACAGTTTGCACAGCAGATATGCATTAGAAGTTTCATGTGAGACTATTCCGATTATACGATTATCTACGCCGGGGTAGCTTCTTCCATAGCTTCAGCTTGCCTTTCCGTCTTTGAGAATGCGAGTATCCCTATGAAGATAAAGTTAACGACAGGCAGCAGCATCAATAATCCAAGCCATTTGTTTTTGCCGAGGTTCTCCGTGATAGACATCCAAAGAATAATGCCGATGATAATATTTACGATGGGTACAAGAAGCAAAATAATCCACCACCATGGTTTTCCCGCGCAATTCACTACGGTCCATATCTGAACAATCGGTATCCATGCCATCCAGGGATTGGGCACGTCGAGTTTCTTGGCAATAAGAAAAAGGCATAAGCAAAAATAGATATAGAAAGCTATTTCCAGGATTATAATGAGCGTCGCAAAACCTGCCAACAATCCGGGCAGCATTGTCGGAGCAGGAAAGGGCATTGGTTTTTGGGTTTTTGGAAAACCGGGAAATGCGGAAGGAGCTTGAATGCTTTTTCCGGGATCGACTCTCTGAGGTTCCGATAAAGGAGGTTCATGCCCGGGAGGAACAGTAACGGAAGGCTCATGGATCGGGGGCTGCGGCTGAACTTCATGAGCCGGCTGTCTTTGAACATCCGGTTCTTTTGCAGCTTCCGGTCGCTTCTCTTCTATCGGCGCCGCAAGCGATTCTTTTGGTGAAGTCCCCTGTTTGGCTGAAGGCTTTTTGGTTTTTTGAGGTCTTTCCTGCGGCTGTTCTTTTATGACGCCTGCCTGTGGAGAAAAAGACGGCTCAATAATATATGCCTGTTTGAAATATTCATTGGCTTCATCAAACTGTTTCAGTTTATATAACGCATAGCCTGTCCGGTAATAAGCAACCGGATCAGGTCTGTGTTTTACATAATCCTTTAAAAGGGTTGCAGCCTCTTTGTAATTGCCTTTGTTGTAATACTGCATGGCTTTTTCATATTCGGTGTCGGGTTTTGCAACGACGTCTGATGACATAAGGAATGAAAATGACAGAAGTATAAAAAACGCTATTTTTTTCATAATAACCTCCATACCGAGGTAAGAATTTATTTAAACAGCTTATCAGCTTACAAAAAAATAGTCAATCGCGGCTCTGAAAATGGAGACTTATTGCTTTTTATTCTTATTGCTCTTATGCCCGTTGAATAAACTTAACTCGTTATGAGAAGAAATACCGAGATGACTATAGGCTTTTTCCGTTGCTTTTCTTCCCTGAGACGTCCTGATGATAAACCCTGTCTTGAGGAGATACGGTTCAACCACGTCCAGAAGGACGTCCGTCTCAATCTGCAGAGTGGAGGCGATGGCTTCTATGCCTACCGGACCTCCTTTATAATTCAGGATGATGGTCCTCATCAGTTTTCTGTCGGTTTCACCGAGGCCGTGTTCATCTATGCCTTCAAGAGATAATGCCTCCATGGCAACCTGACGCGTAATGTTCCCCTGTGCCCTGACTTGCGCAAAATCCCGGACACGCTTCAATAACCTGTTTGCTACCCTTGGGGTGCCCCGCGCCCTCCGGGCTATTTCGTACGCTCCATCCTCATCAATCGGGACCTCCAACAACGATGAAGAACGCTTTACGATATGGACCAAATCATTATCATTATAGAAATCCAGGTCTCTGGTAATGCCGAACCGCTCGCGCAAGGGCGAGGAAAGAAGGCCCGCTCTTGTGGTTGCGCCGATCATGGTAAAGGGTTCAAGCCTGTAACGGTGGGTACGCGCATGCACACCCTTGTCGAAAATGAAGTCCACTGCAAAGTCTTCCATCGCAGGATAGAGAAATTCCTCGACGATCTTCGGAAGCCTGTGTATCTCGTCGATGAAAAGGATATCTCCTTTTTCAAGGTGTGTTAGGATGCCCATCAAGTCTCCGCCCTTTTCCAGCGCCGGACCCGATGAGGTGATGATCCTTGTCCCCATTTCATTCGCAATAATATGGGCCAAAGTCGTCTTGCCGAGGCCGGGAGGTCCGTTAAACAGGACGTGGTCCAGTGATTCTTTTCTTTGAAGGGCGGCTTCAATAGCGATTTTCAGCGTTTCCGCAACCTTGTCCTGTCCTATATATTCGGCGAGGCTTTTGGGTCTGAGGCTGAAAATGATCTCTTCATCCGGGGGGCTGTCGTCTTTCAGGATATCCGGGAGGTTATCCGCTTCTTCGTGGATCACTTCTTTTGGCCCCTGTAAACTTCTTCGAACAATTCTTCGGATGAATTGATCCGCGGGTTCCGTTTGATAGCTTCTTCTATCATATCCCGCGCCTCAAGGTGTTTATGCCCGAGCTGATTTACGAGGACATCCCCGACTTCTTTTCTGAAATCTTCATCCGCCAAAGGCGCCAGTATAACTTCCTGCATTAACGCATATTTTGCCGTTTTCCCTTTCAGCGTAGCAATGATTTTTTCAGCCTTCCGTTCGCCTATGCCTTTCAACTGTCTGAGGGCCTTTGTATCTTTATCTTCGATAAATCCTGCTATTTCCCTTACAGGTTTAATCAGCGCCTTAACTGCGGCGGAAGGGCCGATATCTTCAACGGATATGAACAACTCAAAGAATTCCTTGTCCAAATGAGATTGAAATCCCACGAGAACGGGTTTAGGCTGTCTTTCAGTCTGGTTGTAGGATACAAACAGCTCCAGTTCATCTCCGTCGGAATGGCCGCCTTTTATTCCGTTCATAACATACAACGGGATCAGAATATCATAACCTATGCCGTTGACTATCAACGTAATTCTGTCATCGCGGGCACGGTCAATTTTCAGTTGCCCCTTTAAATACGATATCATACGCTTCTCCGTGAGGTCTTCCGGTAGTATGCGGTAAGCGCTACTGCCAACGCGTCCGAGGCATGAAGGGATTTTATGTCTTTTGTCTTGAGCAGGTCTTTGACAGCGGCCCGGAGCTGGTATTTGTCCGCTCCTCCGTAACCGGCCAGGGAATTCTTCACCTCTTTTGGAGTAATCTCTATCATGGATATATTATTTTGAAATACCGCTAAATATATAATACCTAAAACGCCTCCCAATATTATACCGGCTTTGGGATATCTTGCCATGGAAAAGGCTTTTTCTATGGCTATGAGATCAGGCTGCAACAGCCGTATTAGATGAAGTATGTCCGTATGTATCTGAAAAAGCCTGTTTGCAATATGCTCACCCGGCTGTGTCTTGATGGACCCGCATTTCAAAAGGGCCGGGGAATTATTATCGAATTTGACTGCGCCAAAACCTGTTGTTGCCAGCCCGGGATCAAGACCGAGAATGATCATAGGGGGCGCTATTTCTTGCGAGGTATATCAAAGAGAATATCTTCCACTATTTGGCAGATAACATGGCCTATTGTTATATGTGTTTCCTGAATCCTTGGCGTATTGTCCGACGGGACAACAAAGGCAAAGGTCGCCCTCGATGCGAACTTCTCTCCCTTGAGGCCCGTGAAGGCAATTGTCGTAAGTTTCCTTTTTCTTGCCACATCCATCGCCTTCATGATATTCGGTGAATTTCCGCTGGTGCTGATGGCAAGGACAACGTCTCCTTCATCGGCCAGGGCCTTGAGCTGTTTTGCAAAGATTTCGGAAAAGTCATAATCGTTAGCAATGGATGTGATTACCGCCATGTCCGTATTAAGAGCAATGGCAGGGAGACCGGGGCGTTCTCTCTTGAACCTGTTGACGAACTCGGCGGCAATGTGCGAGGCGTCGGTTGAACTGCCGCCGTTGCCGAACAGGATGAGTTTTTTCCCCTCATTAAAGGCATTAGCAATAACTTTGCAAACCTCGGAGATCTTTACAATATTCTTCTCTTCAATGAATTTTTGCTTGACTTGAATGCTCTCTTCAAATGCCTTGAGGATATTATCTTTCATATGTAAATTGACAAATATTTATAACGTGATATGATTTATTAGAGTAA
Organism: Thermodesulfovibrionales bacterium; assembly: GCA_041660325.1. Lineage (GTDB taxonomy): Bacteria > Nitrospirota > Thermodesulfovibrionia > Thermodesulfovibrionales > SM23-35 > DYFC01. The sequence continues at coordinate 53,140 of JBAZWR010000002.1, forward strand.
TCAAATCGGAGCCCTATGTCAACCTCCTTTTTATCGTATAAGAGGGAATAAAATAAAAATACGGATACATTGAGAGATGAAAGATAAAAGCCGGGATAAGGAATACATGAAGATTCTCAGGGAACATAAAAAAGGAGGAAAGACTTTGCATGGACCGCGGGATATTGAATCTTCCATCCTGAGCGCTATTCCACACGCGGTCATCGGTCTCCATGACCGAAAGATTATCTTTGCAAACGAGTCCGTTGAATCCGTTTTCGGCTGGAAGGCGCACGAATTAATCGGCAAAAGCACAAAGACGCTTTATAGAACGGATGAAGATTATGAAGAGATAGGCAGACTCTTTCATACAGAGCTTGAAAAACAGAAGACATTTAGCCGTGAATTCACCTGCCGGCATAAGGATGGAAGAGATATCCCGTGCCGTGTTAGCGCTGCCGTAATAGGCGTAACCCTGCAGCAAGGAAAAATTGTCGTAGTGTATGAAGACATCACCGATATTGCCGCAAGAAAAGCGGCGGAAGCGGAAAATGCAAAACTGCAGACGCAGCTTCTTCACGCCCAAAAGATGGAGGCAGTCGGCCGGCTTGCAGGAGGCATAGCCAATGATTTCAACAACATCCTCACGGCGATTATTACGTATACTTATTTTATGAAGTTGAAGATAAAGAAAGACGATGCTCTGAACATGTACATTGACAGTATTCTTGGTTCGGCAGAGAGGGCAGCCGGTCTTACCCGCAACCTCCTTGCATTCAGCAGAAAACAGATGCTTCATCCGAGGCCGGTCAATTTGAACGACACCATAGAAAGTGTTGAAAAAATTCTCATAAGAGTTCTTGGAGAAGATATCGAACTAAAAACCCTTTTGAGTCACGCTCGGTCCGACGCCTCTTCCGCGGAAAATGCCGAAAAACGTAATGCTAAAAAGGGGCGGGGAGACGCCATAGTTTCAGCGGACCCCGGACAGCTTGAGCAGGTGATTATGAACCTTGTAACGAATGCGAGGGACGCAATGCCTAAGGGCGGGAAATTGACCATAAGTACGGATATAGTTGAACCTGACTCCGAATTTGTAAAGACACATGAGAACTGTAAAAAATGCGCATATGCGGTTCTTTCGGTCTCCGATACGGGCGTCGGTATGGATGAAAGCGTTAAAGAGAGAATTTTTGAACCGTTTTTTACGACAAAGGATATCGGCAGAGGGACGGGGCTCGGACTTTCCATGGTATACGGAATAGTCAAACAGCATGAAGGATATATCGACGTTTTCAGTGAAAAAGGAAAAGGGACGGAATTCAGGATATACCTTCCGGCCATACCGCAGGCATGTAAAAACGTCAAGACGGAAAATATTGCCTCAATAAAGCAGGGCAGAGAGACCATATTGCTGGCTGAAGATAATCAGGAGGTGCGGTCAAGTATCGGCGCTATTCTGGAAGATTTCGGTTATAAAGTAATCGAAGCGGTGGACGGTGATGACATGATCGAAAAATTCAGGAAGAACAAAGACCGGATTCAATTAATGATCGTCGATGTGATTATGCCAAAAATGAATGGAAGAGATGCTTATGAAGAGGTCAAGAAGATAAAACAGGGAATAAAAGCGATCTTTATCAGCGGATATACTGCGGATTTTATATTCAAGAAGGGTATTACTGAAGAGAGATCCGACTTTATACTAAAACCCGTTTCACCCATATTACTCATGAAAAAAGTAAGGGAGATGCTGGACAGACAGAAAACAAAGACTTAACCTGCTAATTCTCCTATAAATACTTGACCTTTTTTTTGTTCTTATGCAATACTATTTTCGAACTTTCGGACGTTATGTTGTATGTTGCTTCAAGGACTTATGACTTTGCAGCTTCTTATAGCATCACTCCGTAAATCTTCTATTTTTTTATTTTCAAGGAGGTGTAGTAGTATGGTAAAGGGGACCGTGAAATGGTTCAACGAGTCCAAAGGATTTGGATTCGTCACGAAGGAGGATGGCGGAGACGTCTTTATTCACTATTCTGCTATTCAGGGAAACGGATTTAAGACACTGACCGAAGGTCAGGCAGTTACTTTTGATGTTGTTGACGGCCCGAAAGGCCCTAAAGCAGAGAACGTTAATAAAATCTGACCTCCAAAATGCGGGTCCCAAAAAACGGGACCCGCATTATCAATAAAGCTTTTCCGCATTTGATTCGAACAAAAGCGAATGTTTCGAAAGAATTTATTAGACTCTATGAATACGCCTATCATTGCATCAATTATAATACAGATATGATAAAAAACCATTTAGAATGCGACAAAAGATAATCCATATTCACCTGACGGCACTTTTAAACCAATATGTCTTTTAGATAAATGGATATCAAACAGCGATAATAGTGCATTATGGAGTCGCCTAAAAGTTTTTTTATTCCCGAAAGCTTTCGGGATCTTTTAATTTGAGGACTTGTTTTACAATTTTTTGTTATATTTAATGATGATGGAACCGGAAGAGTATCTGGATATTGTGAATCATAACGGTGAAGTGATCGGCTGTGCGCTGCGGTCGCAGGCACACGGCAATCCTGCCCTGATGCACAGGGTTGTTCATGTCCTTGTTTTAAACGGGAAGGGACATCTGCTTTTGCAGAAGCGTTCACAAAACAAAGATGTTGCGCCCGGCAAATGGGATACGTCTGTCGGCGGCCATGTAGGCGCAGGAGAAGATCTGATTTTTTCCTCCAGGAGGGAAATGCATGAGGAGCTTGGTATTGCCGGCTATGAACCGGAGTATCTATATGCGTATATCCACTCCAATTCATATGAAACGGAGCTTGTTACGACATACCGTTGTGTATATGAAGGCAAGGTTTCATTTAACACTGATGAGATTGACGAAGTAAGGTTCTGGAATTTTGATGAGATACGTGAGGTCCTCGGTAAACGGATATTGAGCGATAATTTCGAGAATGAGTTTACGAACTACCTCGGTTATTTGGGCTTGATGTAAACAATATTTTTAATTTCCGCTGCCGGACTCTCTTTTACCGGCCCGATTGCGGTTACCCTGTAATTCCTCTTTGTTAAAGGTTTATCCGTATCGGTAAACGAGGGCGCGGATATCTCGCCGATGAAAACGAACCCTTTTTTCTTGTCCGTCTCTCTGTAAATCTTGTATCCCTTTATCCATGTCTCGTCCGGTTCATTCCAGACAAGGACTACCGATTCTTTTGTGGCAACTGCCTGAAGGTTTGAAGGGCTTGAAGGCATCAATTCCGACGGATTTATCTGAAGCTCCTCTGATGCAGGGCTTTCGTATCGGACTTCATCACCTGAATAAGTCCTGACTGTATAATAAACGGTTTTGTTCGGGTCAAATGAGTCCTTATAAGAATTTTCCTTCACAGGCTGCTTATTCAGAGGCGTGAGAGGATAGACGCCTTTTGCGTCACTTTTATAAATATTACAGGAAGCGGTTTCTTCGGCGACTTGCCAGGCAAGCAGGAGAGTATTATATGTAATTTTAAAAGAAAGACCGGAAGGCTGCGCCGAAACTTTTTTAGTTATTACTTCTATGATATTGGAATCCTTGCCTGTTATGTCCCTCAGATTCCGTGATATGATCTTATATTTACGGGCATCTATATTTTGCATATCCGCATCGGTGTATGAACGTCCGCTGTTTTCAATAAGAGCAACTTTTTCAAAATCACCCCAGCCGGCGGTCCCTGAAGGGGAAGCTTTCAAGGATGATCTCATCAGATAAAAGCCTTTTATAGCAGCTTCTTTGTTTTTGGGAAAATCCCATGTCAGTATGACTTCCGGCGGTCTGTAAACCGCCCTTAACCTTGAAGGCGGCTCCGGTTTTTCATATGATTTAAGGGTAGGGTCGCCTTTTTTGCCGCACGCGAAGCATAACAAAAAAACAAGACATAAGATAAAAAAAAAGTTTACACGGTTTGCTAAGTTTACCGAGTTCACCGGGTTACTTGAGGTATTCTTGTTTTTCAACTGAGCAAACCGTGTAAACGTATTTTTAATGTTCATATTTTTCCCGTTAATTTCATAAGCCTTTTAATCCGGTTTTTCACTTCTTTTACCGAGGTACTCCCTGAGGAAATTTTGTTCCGGACCGACTCCTCCGGACTTAAACAGGAATAAATATCTTCCGCAATAATATCCGAGAAGGTCTTCAATTCCATCAGTGTGAGCTCATGAAACCTTTTTCCATTATGAATACAATGAAGAACGATTTTCCCCGTGGCTTCATGCGCTTTTCTGAAGGGCATGCCTTTTTTTACCAGATATTCGGCAATGTCCGTCGCTGTGGAGTAGGCGTCACCTGCCGTATCATACATCCTTTTTGCATGAAATACAATGCCCGGGAACATCTCTTTCAAAACCGTCAGACATGCCTTGACGGTATCAACGGTATCAAACACCGGTATCTTATCTTCCTGCATGTCCCTGTTATACGAAAGGGGAAGACCCTTCATTATCGTGAGGAGAGCAAAGAGATTGCCATAAACCCTTCCTGTTTTACCCCTGACGAGTTCAGCTACGTCCGGGTTCTTTTTCTGCGGCATTATGCTCGAGCCGGTTGTGAAGGCGTCCGGGAGTTCAATGAACCTGAATTCCTCGGTCGTCCAAAGGATAAGCTCTTCCGCCAGCCTTGAGAGATGCATTACGAGTATTGAAGAGGCCGACAAAAATTCTATTGCGAAGTCCCTGTCGGAAACGGCGTCAATACTGTTCATGACAATACCGTCAAAACCGAGCAGTTTTGCAGTGTAAGCCCTGTCTATGGGAAAGGTTGTTCCTGCAAGGGCGCATGCGCCTAAAGGAAAACGGTTTACCCTTTTCATGGTATCCGAGAACCGTTCAACGTCTCTTTGCAGCATCTCCACATATGCAATCAAATGATGTGACAGCAAAACCGGCTGCGCCCTCTGCATATGAGTATAACCCGGCATCAATGTGCCGAGATATTTTTCCGCAACGATTATCAGTGTATGCTGGAAGCTTTTAAGGATAGAGGTTATCTCTTTAATCTCCGCCCTTAGATATAACCTCAGGTCAAGCGCTACCTGGTCATTTCTCGACCGTGCCGTATGAAGCCTTCCGCCTGCGTCGCCTATCTTTTTTGTAAGGGCGGCCTCGATATTCATATGCACATCTTCAAGTTCTTCCCTGAACATGAACCTCCCGGTTTCTATTTCCTTTGCAATTTCTTCAAGTCCTTTTATGATTTTTACGCAATCTTCCGGCGGAATGATACCCTGTTTCCCGAGCATCTTTGCATGCGCAATGCTCCCTTCTATATCGTATTTCCAGAGACGGTAATCAAAGGATATGGATTCCGTAAAGGATTCGGCGGCCTTTGAAGTTTTCTCTTTAAACCTTCCGCCCCATAGTTTTTTCATGAATTATTACCAGGGACTATTTTTTTTTCTTCGATACTTTTGAAGACTGCAAAGATCAACTCTGAAGTGTTTAATTTTATCGAAGCCATTCCGTCTCCTTGTAAGGTAACAGTTTTTAGACCAAAGAAAGCATCTTCCGGTTAATAACCTTTTATTAATAATAATGACAGTCAATAATACTGTCAACACCAATGTTACAGCTTGCCCTGACAAAAATAAAAATATCTATGAATTTTAAGCATAATACGGATTGCTTGTGATAACACTCTGAATGCGATAAAGTAATAGTATGCGTAATGAATTGCTCGATGCCCTGCAGAAAAGGATAGAATCCGTTATTAAAGGCAAGAGTTTTGCCGTGAAAATGGCGGTCGTCACGCTTCTTGGAAGGGGGCATCTCCTCATTGAAGATGTGCCGGGCGTCGGAAAGACTACTCTGGCCTTTACTATAGCAAAGGCGAGCAACTGTTCTTTTCAGAGGGTCCAGTTTACGAGCGACCTGCTGCCTACCGATATCATAGGAGTAAATATCTATAATCCTGAAACAAGAGGCTTCGATTTCATGCAGGGTCCTATATTTACGAATATCGTACTGGCCGACGAAATCAACCGGACAAACCCGAAGACGCAATCCGCATTGCTTCAGGCGATGAACGAAAGGAGGGTTTCCGTCGAACGGAAGACCTATACCCTGCCTGAACCTTTCATGGTGATTGCTACTCAAAATCCTATTGAATATCATGGGACATTTCCCCTGCCCGAAAGCCAGCTTGACAGGTTCATGATGCACATAAAAATAGGCTACCCTGAGAAAGCATATGAGAAGCAGGTACTGCTTCAGCAATCCCCTCTGGATCTGATTGAGTCAATGGATCCGGTAGTTTCCGCGGACGATATTATCGGAATGCAGAGAGAGGTTGATACGGTAAGGATTGAAGACAGTCTGCTAAATTATCTCATAGCCATTATTGAGGAAACCCGGAGGAATGAAAAGATAAGACTCGGAGCAAGTCCGAGAGGAGGACAATTCCTTCTGAAAGCCGCAAAGGCAATGGCATACTACGAAGGCAGGGATTATATAGTCCCAGGAGATATTAAAGAACCCGCTCCCTTAGTGCTCGGCCACAGGCTTATCCTGAAGACAAAGACATATATTTCAGATGCTGAAAAAGTGGTCGAGGAAATTCTCAACAAAATACCCGTGCCTTTGTAAACTCATCAGTTGAATAAAATGAAAGGGAGACATGATAAATCCCGAAAGCTTTCGGGATTGAATGCGATAAAAATTGAGCCATATTTACCTGACGGCACTTTTAACTTAAAGTGCATTTTAGATGAATGCGTGCCGCCATGTGTAAATAGTACATTATCGAGTCGTCCGCACTCAGGCGGATTCGCCGAGGAGAACCAAAAACTTTTTAATCATGTCTGCCTTCCAAGTTGAGAATGTCTTTTGCAACGTTTAGGTAAAATGAGATCGACCGGAGAAGGCAAGCGGTTTTTTCTGGCTGCATTTATGATAGCTCTCGCCGCATTCAACACCGGCAACAACCTCATTTATCTCATCCTGTCGATGATGCTCGCCATCTTTTTCCTTTCCATTATCGTTCTTAAGATCAATATGAGAAAACTTATGCTGAACGTTTACCAGGACAATCCGGTATATGCCGATACCCCTGCAAGTATTGCCATGACTATGGCAAACAAAAAACGCATTGCCTCCCGTTCCGTAAAAGTCATGAGTTCCGGAATGGCAACTGAAGGGATATATTTCCCCCTTATCCCTGCCCGTTCAGAAGTAACCGGGAGTTTCCCGGTCATATTTCGGAAGCGGGGTATATACCGGTATGGGGATTTTTTGATCGAGTCCGGATACCCGTTTATATTTTTTACAAAAAGGGTGTTCACTTCCGTAAAGGGCGAAATAATCGTTTATCCGGAAATAAAAGATATAGACAGTCTTTCCTTGCCTTTTCCAGGGGAGGGGCATGAGCAGTCTCCGTCAAGGATCGGTGAGGGTGAAGAATTTACCATGTTTCGGGAATTCAGATACGGCGACGACAGCAGGAGGATACACTGGAAGGCGTCTGCAAAGACTAATAAACTGCTGCTAATGGAGTATTCCTCCGACGAATTTAAAAAGATGACAATAATATTGGATAACCTGATGTTCAGGGATGAAAATTCTTTTGAAAAAGCGGTTTCTTTTGCCGCTTCATTAACGGACCGGTTTTTGAAGGACGGGTATTTTGTGAGACTGCTGACATGTTCAAAGGTTGTCCCGTTCGGCAATAGCACGGAGCATCTTTATAAGATACTCGATATTCTTGCCGCTATTGAGAGCCGGGACTCATGGGAATGTCCGTTATCCGTTGAGCCTCAAGGACTTACCATATTGATTCTCAGTTCGGAACAGTCCCTCCTGAAAAGATTTATCTCCTTAAGCGATATGGTGATCTATGCTCATCTTCTTTAATATTCTTACCTTTATTATAGCCCTCGCCGGATGTATAAGCCTGTTTATATCGGGTGAGATAAATCCCGTTTTTTCCCTTGCCGGAGCGGCTCTTTTTTATGGTTACTACAGACTTATGACTAATATGCCCCAGGCGCCGAAATGGTCTATCAGTATGCTTTCAGTTATAACGCTAATACTGTTCCTCTTCGACGCCTTTATGGTTTCCGATGATTATCTGATAAGCGTGGCCAATCTTACCATATTTTTCCAGGCCATCAAAAGTTACGATCTGAGAGATCCCTGGGACCATTTGCAGGTTTACTTTATGTCCCTCCTCCAATTGATTATCGCTTCGGAGTTTACCCATTCCATCGCCTTTGGCGTCTTGTTCATATTCTTTCTTACCGCCCTGGTGAATGCGATTATTCTTGCCCACTTCATGAAAGCGGGAACGGGAGCAAAGATTCCCATAAAAAAACCCTTAATATATATCTCTTTCCTTACCCTTTTTGTAACGGCCATTATTTTCATAGCGGCACCGAGAATCACGGGAGGCTTATGGGGAAAGGGACGACAGAAAAGCATTAAGACGGCGGGATTTTCAGAGAAGGTCGCTTTCGGGTCCTTCGGAGATGTGAAGCTGGACCCGACTGTTGTCATGCGCGTGAAACTAAGCGCGTCCGACAAAGGCCCTTACTACTGGAGAGGCATGAGCCATAATTATTTCGACGGGATCTCATGGCGTGAGGCGTCAGGCGGAAAAAGATGGATATATAATCGTGACGGTTTTTTTATGATAAGACCGTTCAGGAAAGAAATGGCGGTAATCCAGAGCATCTATCTTGAACCTATGGATACGGAGGTTATTTTCGGCCTTAGCGAGGTTGTTGCCGTTGAGGCCAACAGCAGGGCAATAAACGTGGATGAAGCAAGGGCGATCTTTGTTCCTTTTAAGAAAGGGAAACAGTTTTTTTATACGGCCTATAGCGTCAGTGAAGCAGTCCCGGAAAATTCAGAGACAGGGTTTAATCTGCAGGTCCCTGAAGGCATTGAGAAAGTAAAACAATTAGCCCGCAGTATCACGGCAAGAATAAATGATGATGCCCTCAAAGCCCTTGCCATACAAAGATATCTCAGGAAAAACTATATCTACACTCTGTCTACATCCGAACCTCCCGAAGGCGTCAGCCCGATAGAAGATTTCCTCTTTAATTCCCGAAAAGGGTATTGCGAGCATTATGCAACTGCAATGATACTGATGCTAAGGTCTGTCGGGATTCCTTCACGTATTGTAACCGGTTTTTATGGCGGTGAAATGAATGCCTATGGCGGATATATGATCGTTAGACAGAGCAACGCCCATTCATGGGTCGAAGCGCTGATCGATAAAAAATGGCTGAGGTTTGACCCGACCCCGGCGGTAGCTGTTGACCGGCCTTCGGCAATCGTCATGTATCTTGATATGCTGAAGATGCAATGGAACCGCTACGTCGTATCCTACAGTTCTTACGATCAGAGAGAGATTATGCGGGTCATCACGATGCCTTTCAGACTTCCCCAAATGCCGGAATTAAGTTTTAAGGGGTTTAAAGGCGTTGCATTTACGGCAGCGCCTGCGGCAATTATGCTAACGGCTCTACTACTTATCATATTTAAAGCATTTAGACGAAAACGATACGGCTTTGTCACGGCGCAATACGTTAAGCTGAGGACGTACCTGAAGAAAAAGGGACTTAAGATTAGTCGTTACATGACCTCGGAGGAAATGCAAAGAGCGGCAGCAAAGTCAGGATTTGATGGTAACATCTCCGAGTTTGTCAGGATATATGAAGAATACAGATTCGGGAATAAGTTAATGCCCGACGAAGAAAATGTGCGATATCGTCAGTTGTTAAAAGAGATCAAAAAACAATAAACCCATCAGTTGCATAAAATGAAAGACTGACATCATAACAAAACATTTAGAACGCGACAAAAGATAATCCATATTCACCTGACGGCACTTTTAACCTAATGCGTCTTTTACATTGCATATCGAACAGTGTTAATAGAGCATTAAGGAGTCGTCCGCACTCAGGCGGATTCGCCGAGGAGAACCTAAAAGCTTTTTTATTCCCGAAAGCTTTCGGGATCTTTCAAATTTAGAACCTGCTTAGCAACGTTTAGGTAAACATCCGATCTGACCTTAAAGTCAGATCAATATTTCCCGTCATCGGATTTCCAGCCATATTCTCCAATCAACGGTACGAAGACACAGGAGGTGTGATATTCTTCCTCTAATTTATCTTTCTTTTTTCTGATCTTAATTAACTTTTGTGAAGAACGATCACCTACCGGGCCGACAATGATGCCTCCAACAGCTAACTGTTCAAGCAGCGGGTCAGGCAATTGGGGAGTGCCGGCTGTGATTATAATCCTGTCAAAAGGCGCTTCCTCCGGCCATCCTAATGTGCCGTCGGACACTTTTACATGAATAGTTTCATATCTAAGCGAACGGAATTTCTCCTTCGCTTGTTCAGCCAGTTCGGCAATGCGCTCGACTGTGTAGACGTCTTTTGTCAGTTCCGCGAGGACTGCCGACTGATAGCCTGAACCGGTGCCTATTTCCAGCACCTTTTCATCTCCTTTAAGTTCGAGAAGCTCCGTCATAACGGCAACCATATAGGGTTGTGATATGGTCTGACCCTCGCCGATCGAAAGTGCCATATCGTCGTAGGCCCTTTGCCGTATCGGTTCTGGCACAAAGAGGTGTCTCGGAACCCGTTTCATTGCCTCAAGCACGCGCTCATCCTTAATCCCCCGTGGGATGAGCTGTGTTTTGACCATATATTCTCCGAGTTTTTTAAAGTCCATGTAACCGTTTTAACCCGACATTCTTTTTGATATTTCCCGTGCAGCTATCACTCCCGATACCGATGCCTGAATCAATCCTCTGCTCACACCCGCGCCGTCGCCGACGGCAAAAAGATTTATTATCTCCGTTTCAAGCGATTCCGTGAGCTTCAGTTGCATCGAATAAAACTTTACCTCGACTCCATACAAAAGCGTATGCTCCGAATTTACTCCCGGCGCGATTACATCCAGGGCATCGAGCATCTCAAGGATATCGGTCACATACCGGTACGGTAAAACAAAGCTGAGATCTCCAGCTGTTGCATCCGTCAATGTAGGTTTTACCTCACCTCCGGATATCCTCTCGCTCGTCGATCTTCTGCCCTTTCTGAGATCGCCGAGACGCTGCAGTAGAACTCCTTTGCCGAGGAGGTTTGCAAGTCCCGCTATGTATCTCCCATACAATATTGGTTCATTAAAAGGCTCGGTAAAAGACGTGCTGACGAGCAGAGCAAAATTGGTATTGCCTGTTTTTTTGCTTGCATAGCTATGGCCGTTTACAGTCCAGATGCCCTTGAGATACTCTTTCACAACCTCGCCGTACGGATTGACGCAAAAGGTCCTTACCCTGTCATTGAATGTTTTCGATTGGTATATGAGCTTGGGTTCATATGTTATTTTTGTAAGGTTCTCAAAGACCGGGGCCGGTATTTCAACCCTTATGCCGATATCGACAGGGTTTTGAAGGATCTTAAGACGAAGCCTTTTGGTTTCTTTTTCGAGCCACCTCGACCCTTCGCGACCCGGTGCAAGTATGACATAATCGGAATACAGTTTTGTCCCGTCTTTGAGCTTTACCCCCGCAGCCCGTTTTTTACCGCGCAGTATCCGTTCGGCTTCAGCAGAGAAAAGAATTTCAATACGACTGTTGAGGGATTCTTTGATGTTCCTGAGAACGGTACCGCATTGGTCGGTGCCGATATGTCTTATCCTGGACGGCACTAACATAAGGTTGTTTTCGGAGGCGAGTTTAGATATTTTATGAATCTCACTGCCGTTTTCACCGTATGTTTTTTTCGGAGCGCCGAAGCTTATGTATATTTCATCAACATAAGCGATAAGGGACTGCAGTGTATCAACATCGATGTATCTGTTAAGGAACCCTCCGATCTCCGCCGACAGGGTAAGTTTGCCGTCACTGAAAGCCCCTGCGCCTCCCCAGCCGCTCAGAAGAGCGCATTCCGGACAGGTCATGCATGAAATATTCTTCATCTTCATGGGGCATATCCTGTGCTGAAGGTCTTTCCCTTTTTCAATGATGAGAATTTTCGCACCCCCGGACTGCTTGAGCAGTTCAATGGCGGCAAATATACCGGCAGGTCCCGAGCCAATGATTATGACGTCGTAGTGTTTCAAGTTTTACCTAAACATTGTAAGGCAGCGCCTCAAATTGAAAGGCAGACATGATAAATCCCGAAAGCTTTCGGGATTAAACGCGACAAAAGATAATCCATATTCACCTGACGGCACATTTAACCTAATGTGTCTTTTGGATAGATGCATATCGAACAGTGATAATAGTGCATTAATGAGTCGCCTAAAAGCTTTTTTATCATGTCTGCCTTTCATTTAACCAATATCCAATTTTAACCTTTCCCGTAAAAAACTTAAGGCGTCATAGTTTGTGAGGTCGAGATGTATAGGTGTTATTGAGATATGGTTTTCCTGAATTGCCTGGATGTCAGTGTCTTCACCATGCTCCCAGTACGGAGTTCCTCCGCCGATCCAGTAGTGTTTTTCACCATGCGGATCAAAGGTTTCATGAACGGAACCTTCATAAATACGTTTACCCTGACGTGTAAATTTAATCCCTTTTATGTTATTCAAAGATACATCAGGCACATTGACATTCAGAAGGGTGTCATAGGGCAATGAATTGTCGAGAATATACCTGCCTATCTCTTTGGCAAATCCTGCAGCAGTGTCAAAATGAAGAGGAAGGGCAGGTTTTTTGGCAATGACCAGTGATACGGCAAAAGCCGGTATTCCCATAATTGTGCTTTCTATGGCGGCTGAAACCGTGCCGGAGTATGTAATGTCATCCCCCAGGTTAGCTCCTTTGTTAATGCCGGAGACGACAAAGGCAGGCTTCTCAGGGAGAATTTTATTTATACCGATGGTTACGCAATCAGTCGGGGTGCCGTTGACGCTGTAGACACGCTTCCGGAGGTTTTCGACTCTCAAAGGTTTATGCATTGTCAGCGCATGGCTTACGGCGCTTCTTTCCCTGTCGGGCGCTATAATATAAGCATCTCCGAGTTCCTTCATGGCATTAAAGAGCGAAATCAGTCCGGGTGAATGGACTCCGTCGTCGTTCGTAACAAGAATAATCGCCATTGACCTTATTGTATCAGAATTACGGCAAATCAGGAATATCTCATCATGTAGTATTTTTGTGTGAGGCATTGATTTACCCTTGCAAAATTTAAAAAACCTTGCTCTTCATACCTGTTTTATGCAAAATATATGCTGTTATCCAATCCATATAAGTCATTTGAATGTCTTTAATCCGTCAGCCGTACGGATTATGATTCTTCTTCAATGGGGACATGGGGGTGTCCCGAAGGAAGAAGTTCAGGGCAAAACTGGAAGCAAAGACATACACACTGAAATTATGGTGTGTTTTCTAAACAAATGAGCAATACATTAACCTACAAAAAGGCCGGAGTTGATATTGATGAGGGGGACCGTTTTGTCCGTCTTATATCTCCTTTGGTCAAAAAAACCTTCCGTAAAGAAGTCGTAACCGACCTCGGCTCTTTTAATGCCCTGTTTAAGCTTGATCTGAAAAAATACAAGAACCCCGTGCTTGTAAGCGGGACCGACGGCGTCGGAACAAAACTCAAGATCGCCTTTATGATGGACAAGCATGATAGCATCGGTATAGACCTTGTCGCCATGTGCGTTAATGATATTTTGACGAGCGGCGCCGAGCCTCTTTTCTTTCTTGATTATTTTGCAACAGGGAAACTAAAGGCGGACAAGGCGGCAGACGTTATAAAAGGAATAGTCAAAGGCTGCAAAGAGTCAGGCTGTTCCCTGATCGGCGGAGAAACCGCGGAAATGCCGGGATTCTATCCGGAAGGCGAGTATGACCTTTCGGGTTTTGCAGTCGGCGTTGTTGATAAAAACAGGATCATAGACGGCTCGGGGATAAAACCGGGAGATACTATCATCGGCATTGCATCAAACGGCATTCACAGCAACGGATATTCTTTAGTGCGTAAACTTTTTTTTGATATAAAAAAAATGAGAGCCGACTCCAATATCCCCGAGTTGAAGTCCGGCCTTGGAAAGGAACTTCTTAAGCCCACAAGGATCTACGTAAAGGCATTTATGGCTATAAGGGATAAGGTGAAGATAAAGGGCATGGCCCATATAACAGGCGGGGGGATCTCCGGCAACCTTCCAAGGATATTTCCTGAAGGTATTTGCGCTGCTATAAAAACGGATTCATGGCCTGTACCGAAAATTTTCACTCTTATACGGAAACTTGGGAATGTGCCTGAGGAAGATATGAAAAAAACCTTCAATATGGGGATAGGATACATTATCGTTGTTTCAAGAGTTGAGGCAGAGCAGGCAGTTGCTTTGCTAAAGAAATCGGGATACAGGGCCTTCATTATCGGCAGGACAGAGAAAGGAGGAAAGGGTGTACGATA
>JBAZWR010000003.1:0-61870 GCA_041660325.1 Thermodesulfovibrionales bacterium
GCGGTGCAAAGACAGGAGATGATATACTTCTTACCAAAGCTATAGCTATTGAGGGCACATCCGTTATTGCTCGCCGCAAGGGAAAAGCTCTGGGAGCCGTCTTTGGCTCAGGTTTTGTTCAAAAGTGCAAGGGCTTTGTAGAAAGCCCCGGAATCAGTATTCTCAAAGATGCGGAAATTGCAGTACGATATGGTGACATTCACTCCATGCACGATCCAACTGAGGGAGGTCTCGCAACCGGTCTCTTTGAGGTTGCAACTGCTGCAGACGTGGGACTGATTGTTGAAGAAGAATGTATTCCTGTGTTTCCGGAGTGTCAGACCTTATGCAGGCACTACGGATTGGACCCCCTCGGCCTTATCGCATCAGGTTCATTGCTTATTGCAATCAATCCTCGTGACACCGAAAAGGTTTTGGAGGCGTTGAACAATAACGGCATACCTGCTACAAAGATAGGAAAAATCCTGTCAAAAGAATATGGCCTGAAGATAAAGAAGCGTAATGAGGTTTTAGAACTGCCTGTTTTTGACCGGGATGAGATAACAAAGATATTTGATTGATCCCCCTTGTCGAATGAATCATTTTATTTATTTAGTCACATATTGACTTGAGCTTCACTGATTGTTAGTATGGAGGCATCAATATTGAAGTGTTTGACGGATTGCAGATGTCCCGATTGATTGTAGTGGATTTGAGATACCGGACAAATATGTGGTCGGTTATGGACTGGACTGTGAAAATAGATTTAGAAATCTGTCATACATAGCCTTTTTGGAGCAGTAAATTATGCTGATTTAGCTTTATTAACCATCGTAATAGGGAAGGAGGGGTCATGCTTGTAGAATTCAGTATAATACCAATAGGTTCCAGCAGCAGTATCGGTGACCAAATTGCAGAAGTTTTAAGGATAGTTGATGCAAGTGGTCTCCCTTATAAAATCAATCCCATGGGCACCGTAGTAGAAGGCGAATGGGATGAGATAGTGAAGCTCATCAAGAAATGTCACAAGAAAGTGATGACGAGTGAAGATCGCATTGTCACAACGATATCGATTGATGATAGAAAAGGGAAGCCCAACAGGATAGAAGAAAAAGTTAAATCAATAGAAAGAAGGATCGGGAAATCTTTGAAAAAATAAACAATAAACATTTCATCAGGAAATAATAATATCCTTCCTGCTACTATTTAAATTATTTTTGTCCCGAGGTTGTTCCGGAAATACCCCTTATCTTTGTGAGCTTAAGTTTGAGATGTAGAATAGGGCTATGAAGTTTGATAGAGTAAACTTACCGTGATAGAAATAGATGGAAGCTATAGAGAGGGCGGCGGACAGATCCTCCGGACGTCATTGAGCCTTTCCTGTCTTTTCCGAAAGCCTTTCAGAATATGCAATATCAGGAAGGGGCGCAAGAAGCCCGGACTTATGCCGCAGCACCTTACGGCTGTCAGGGCTGCTCAACTGATGTCCGATGCGGAGGTTATTGGTGACGGGACAGGATCGACAGAGCTTTCATTTTCCCCCGGTGAAGTAAAAAGCGGAGATTTTTTCTTTGATATCGGGACGGCGGGTTCCACCTCACTGGTCCTTCAGACACTGATCCCTGCTGTTGTTTTTTCAAATATATCGCATGACCCCTTCCTCTCCCCTTTATTAAAGAGGGGGAAGGTGGGACTAACAAAAGAAAAGACCACATTTACCCTGAAAGGAGGCACCCATGTCCCGTTCAGCCCGTCATTTCATTATCTCTGCGGGGTCTTTGCCCCCGTCTTAACAATGATCGGCATAAGAATCGAGCTTTCAATAGAGTCTCATGGATTTTATCCAAAAGGTGGCGGGAAGGTCAGGGCGGAAATTTTTCTTCCGAAAAATATCAGGCCGTTGAAGGCTATGCGACGAGGGAAGATCCTAAAGCTGAAAGGTTATTCCGGAGTCGGCAATCTTCCTTTCTCGATAGCGGAAAGGCAGCGGAGTGCGCTATTGGATAAGGTATATTCCGGAATAAGAGATCTTAAGTGTCCTGTTGAAATTGAACTGCAGAACGTATCAACCCCCGGACAGGGAACGTTTGTTTTCCTCCGGTCGGAATCCGAAAATTCCATGGCAGGCTTTACATCTCTTGGTGAGAGGGGAAAGAAAGCCGAGGTTGTAGGCGCCGAGGCCGCAAAAGGGTTTCTTGACTATTATTCCACTGGGGCAGCACTGGACCCGCACATGTCTGATCAGATCGTTTTATACCTGGCGATGTGTAAAGAAGAATCAGAGTTCAGCACTTCCCGCATAACGGAACATCTTATGACAAATTTGTGGGTAATAAGCTTGTTCCATGAATATCGGTACTCAGTTGAGGGCGATGTCGGACAAGCGGGCACAGTGAGAATTTACAAACTTTGATCTGCATATAACGATTAAAATTCTTCGGGCAATCGCTGAGGTCTCCCGTCTTTGTTGATGAAATCAATAAACCGCGTGATCATAGGATTTTTATTCATACATCCTATTACGATAATCGAATAGGTCTTAATATTTAAAAAATGCATTGCGGGAAACATCCATTTTATGATACGTTCTTAATTATGGATTAAGATGGAAGATTTTGGTATGAAAAAAGGAAAGATTACCTTTACCAGCAGAGCTCCAAAACAACGGGTTGAACTGTGGGAAAAATTAAAGTAACAAACACATAGTGTCAGTTAGAGTCAGTGCGAAGATACTCTTAAAAATATTCGTGAAATCCATTTGCTAAAGAAGATGGCGAATACGGGAATAATGATATATAGAGAAAGGAGGAATAAAATGGACTTATACAAAGAGATATCAAAAGTGGCATATGAACTGTATCAAAAAAGTGGGAAAGCGGAAGGTCGTGACGACGACAACTGGTTTGAAGCAGAGAGGATTGTCATGGCACAGCACAGAGTAGAAGAAAAGCTTGAAGCAGAATCGTCCTCTCCTCCAAAAAAGAAAAAGGAATCGACAACAAAAAGAAGCATCAATAAAGCTGAAACAAAAAAGAAGAAGAACTGAGGAATAGTCCTAACAATAGACATTCAGTAAAGTTCTCTGCAAAAAAATCAATCTCAGAAACAACAGGAGGTGTATTATGGCAAAGGAAGAAAAAAAAGAATTGGCGAAGGTTGAATCAACAAAAGCTCTATCACCTTTTCAGGAGATGGAAAAACGGTTTGAAGAAATGGAAAAACGGTTTGAAGATTTTATTAGAAGACCATTTTCATCGATGCCATCTTGGCTGCCACGGTTGAGGATGCCTGAAGTAGAAGAAGTTGTTCCATCTGTGGATATAGTAAAAGAAGGCGATGATATAGTGGTAAAGGCAGAATTGCCGGGAATGAAAAAAGAAGATATTGATGTAAGTCTGACTAAAGATACCATAACCATTTCCGGAGAGAAGAAGAAAGAGGAAAAGATTGAAAAAAAGGATTATTACAGTCTTGAGCGCTCCTATGGCTCTTTCAAGCGTTCATTCAGTCTTCCTGCAGAGGTCCAGACTGAAAAGGCATCTGCAAAATTCAAAGATGGGGTACTGGAGATAAGAATACCAAAGACCGAAGAAGCTAAGAAAAAAGAGAAAAAAGTAATCATTGAATAATACACGGGAAGGGAGTTTAGGAAAATGGCATATTATGTAATTCTCAGCAAATTAACCGATGAAGGGAGGAAGACCCTTAAGGAGAAACCTTCGAGGATATTTGAGGTTAACAAGGAATTGGAGGCTATGGGGGTAAAGGTCAAGGAGCAGTTTGCTGTGTTAGGTCTCTACGATTTTGTGAATATCATCGAGGCGCCAGATAATCTGACTATTATGAAGGCATCTGCGGAGATCGGATCGAGAGGTTCTGTAGAGATCCTTACATTACCTGCAATTCCAATAGGGGAACTTGTGAAGAAATTGAAATAAAATTATCTCGCAAATTTGAGAGCGAAATCATCTCTCTGATTCCATTATGAACTCGCAAACATTAAGAAGTGGTGATAGAATTATCTTGTAAGATGTTTTTTTATCTACCTTGGAGTTGATATGTTCACTGATAGAAGAGATGCAGGGCTCCAGCTCGCCGAAAAGCTAAAACATTATAAGAGCTGCAAGGGTGTTCTTGTTCTGGTACTGCCGCGGGGCGGGGCAGTGCCGGGGTACGAAATTGCCCGCGCCATCGGCGCGCCTCTTGATGTCCTTATTGTGAGAAAAATAGGGTTTCCAGGCCAGTTAGAGCTTGCCATAGGCGCGGTCTCCGAGACGGGCGCTGTGGTCTTGAATCAGCGCATTATCTCCGATGGAGGAGTAACAAAGAAATACATCGAAGATGAAATATCCGCGCAGAAAAAGGAAATAGATCGCAGAATAAGATTGTATAGGGGCGGCAGGCGGCTTGGATTTGAAGAGGTGGAGGGGAAGACGATTATACTGGTCGATGATGGCGTAGCCACCGGGGCCACAATGAAGGCTGCAATCGCCACATTGAAAGAGGAGAAGATAAAGAGGCTCATTGTAGCTGTTCCTGTGTCCCCGCTCGAAACTGCCGATGAGCTTAGGGCGATGGCCGATGAGTTCATCTGCCTCTACACACCATCAGATTTCATGGCCGTAGGGAACTATTATCGGGATTTTACTCAGGTTAGCGATGAAGAAGTGGCAGAGATTCTAAAAGAATGGAAAGCTTTGAAGGAGGGGGATAGAATGGCTGAAGAAAAACGGGTAAAGATTCCGGCTGATTCCGTGAAGCTTGAAGGCATTCTTACAATTCCAAAGGATGCACTATCATTGGTAATATTCGCTCACGGCAGCGGCAGCAGCCGGTTAAGCCCGAGAAATAGGCTCGTTGCAGGGGTTCTGCAAAAGGCAGGTATGGGCACTCTGCTCTTTGATCTCTTGACCGCACAGGAGGACAAGCTCTATGAAAACCGCTTTGATATCCCTCTGCTCACAGGGCGCCTGAAGGCTGCTACACTGTGGGCCAAGGGACAGCCAGGGATCGCACAGTTGAAGCTATGCTATTTTGGCGCCAGTACCGGAACCGCAGTTGCGTTGGTTGCTGCCGCAGACTTCGGTAAAGAGATCAAGGCCATCGTCTCAAGGGGCGGAAGGCCGGACCTTGCAGGGAATGCCCTTGGAAAAGCCATGGCCCCTACGCTTCTCATTGTAGGAGGCGAAGACCACGTAGTTATAGAGCTTAACAAAACGGCATACGACATGATAAAGGCGGAGAAGCAACTGAAGATAATACCTGGCGCTACACATCTCTTTGAAGAGCCTGGAACATTGGAGGAAGCAGCACGCCTTGCCGCGGATTGGTTCAAGAAGTATCTTATTACTACGCAGGATTGAAAGTTGACAACCACTGTCTGTCAGGAGCAGCAGCAATTACTGATGAGATTGAATCGAGAGGACCAATTATTGTTGAAGGAGTTGGAATTACCGAGTAGGCAGGAAAAATCAAACCTGTTCCTTTTATCTTTGCCGGCGTAATAATATTTATTTTAGGTGGTTATCTGATTTTTTTTGATGAGGTGATAAGTGCTTTTACCTATTAAGGGGCGATTTAGATGTTATATGCCCTCTTGGAGAAGCGTCGTTAGGGATTCCAAAACGCTCTCGAGTTTAATCAAGAATTCCGGATTTGATCCTAATATAGTCGTGGCAATATGCAGAGGAGGGCTTGTTCCGGCGAGGCTTGTGTGTGACTTCCTTCACATTAAGGATTTGACCACCATCAAAGTGGAACACTGGGGGATGGTTGCCACCCCTACTGAAAAAGCGGTTATCAAATTCCCCCTCTATGTGGACATTAAAGATAAACGGGTTTTACTTGTAGATGATATAACAGATACCGGTGATACACTGAGGGTCTCCCTTGAGCATCTCAAAAAATTTGAGCCGAAAGAAATAAAGACTGCCGTGCTTATACATAAAATTATCTCGGCTTTTCAGCCGGACTACTATGTAAGAAAAATAACTCAATGGCGGTGGGTTATATTCCCCTGGCACATATGGGAAGACCTCACAGTCCTCATTAAAAATATAAAGGCCATTGGGATATGTTGTGAAGAAGACATCCGACGTGAACTGAAGAGCAAATATAATATTGAGGTACAAATTGAAACGATCAAAGAGATTTTGTCGGAAATTAAGTGATTGACGATTAACATTCAATATGAGGAATAAATATAATATGATAGTGCGCCGGATCCTTTGAGGTAAAGAATGTGCTTGTTAGATATCAATATGAAGAAACAAGGCGCCCTTATTTAGGGATAAGGTCTTGGTCGAAAAAGCGTATTTCAGTGTCAGATAAATATTAAGAAATGATTAAAGAAACAATTATTTTAACTTGGCTTTAAGACTGCTCCATGCCTTCCGCTTGCAAAAGTAAAAGAGGTAGCATTGGTAGTAGGCTCAACGTTCCGCTACTCCATACGTATTGATTCTTACCGTTAATCCGCAATATTGGAACCCTATGAAAAGTATTTTTAAGCGGATGCAATGAGAAGCTCCAGATAATCCAAGATCCTCCCGGCGATCTCTCCATGTCTTGTCATACTAACCTCCTTTCAGATGCCAAGCGTTTCTTTGCAGATATCGCAGAATCCCGGACTTTTTTTATCCGTATCACTGATCCTGTTAGAGAAATACATTATGCATTCGGGATGAGAACAATGGTCAAGGCCGTAAACATGCCCAAGTTCGTGAATTGCCTCTTTAGCGGCCCGCTCTTTCAGCAGATCTTTGTCCCGAGGAAGCCCGTAAAACTCCTGCCTGAGTCTCCAGAGAGAAATAATGGCAACTCCTGCGTATGGATCAGCCTCTCCGAAGACGTAATTGAGCTTTGAGGCATAAAGGTCAGCATCTATGATACCGAGCAGAATCTCCATGTTTCTCTGTTTATAGACGATCATCTTTTTGAGAACGGCAGTGGCGTAATACTGCTCTCTCAGGGCATTGTAGGAATCCGGAGGGATTGATATCTTTCGATCCACTTCGGCTTTTGTATGAAATTTAGTTCCGACAGCAGCAGAGATACTCAGAAGAAATTCAGGATCCACCTTCCCGATGGGCATAATGATGATTCTTTTCATAAATAAGCCTCAATCATTTGCATCCTACAGGAATAATTGGAAAAGATCCCCCGGAACGATAGGCAGCTATCCTGATTCTATACTTCCCGGACCTTGCTTGACAGTAATAAAGAGACTGCTGCAAAGGACTATCACTCACCCAGATTGTTGCAGTAATTTCAAGAAGAGTCTTGTAGTTTTCAGAGATTGGGTATTTATCATCCTCTGATAATGTAGAAGATATGGTATTTGCTACCTCATTATGGGTATGAAATGATCCGAGAAATCTAAGATGAAGTTTTTTGACAAACTTCTTAATAAATTCTTCGATTCTGTAACTTTCCACCAATACAGACGTTCTTGTATATTTACCGCCTTTATATAAAATAGCATTAGTTACAAATATTGTATCTTCTTTTAAGCGACCGAGCAAAATCCCAAGCCGCTCTTGTTTGTAAGGTGTTGAATATCCATCTTTAGCTGCTTTAATAATATTTTCACAAGCCTTTTTTGATAATATGATATTTGAAATATCAGACATGACGCCTTTCTTCAGACTTTTCTTTTTTGAATAAGTTTTCATGATTTTTATGTCGAGGTCCAACTTTATTCCCCACGCCGGGGCCGGTTTTATTCCCCACTTTTTCCGGATTAAATTTTAGAACTCATCCGGCAGTTTTGTCCACTTCTGCCGTTTACTGACCTATCACCCCCTTTCTGATAGGAATCATTTTGGGCAGGGAAAGCATCAAAGCAAACCGATCCCGGTTGTCAGCAACTCAATCAGAATCAGTTTGCGAACTGCACCTGGGACTTCCTGCACCCCGAGCTTACAGATTACTTCAAAAGTAAGATTCGCAGGTGACTTCATCAGGAATACTCGTAGGAGAGAATGCACTGAATAGGAACAGAAATTCAAGGAAAATGGGACGGGTCTATTTAAAAGACTGCCTTCAGCGGAAAGCTAACAGAGTGCTTGAGTTCACCCCCAAAGGCTACCACATTCGCAAAATTCGAACTGGTACTTGCACATTTCTTCCATGAAATATTCATTAGATCATGCCGATTGAAACTGAGGAGTAGAAAGTTAAGTCCTCATCCCAAGCCGACCTTAAAAAGCTACGTATTCCAAAGTCTAATCCGCACCTTAATGACCAGTATCCGAAGTGCGCATTAGATGAAGAAAGTTTGAATCGTCAAGCCGGTCCATTTTTCACGCATTGCAGGTGTTATGCGCACCCGATCATGATTAATCATATCGATAGTTTGAGAAAATATTCAACATTGCAACTGACATTGTCTGACAGGTCAAGTAGCTGAAATCCAGTTTTTTATTTCCTTCTCCTTAAGAAATCTCTCGGTTTTCCGGCTCCTCTGTGAGGGCCGACGAACCCGTCTTCTTCGAGGAGTTCCATTATTCTTGCCGCCCTGTTATAGCCTATTTTAAGCCGCCGCTGGATAGAAGAGATGGAAATCTCGCCGGTCGTTTCTCCGATGTCGACAGCCTTCCGATACATCTCGTCACGCTCGCCTTCATTGTCGTCCTCTGCGGATTCATCGGGTATCTGTATGCTTTCGTATATGGTGTAGTCGGGATGGGCCTGGGTCTTGACGAAGTCGACGACGCTCTTAATTTCCTCTTCGGTTACCAAAGCGCCGTGGACGCGGACAATCCTCGTGCCCGGCAGCATAAGCAGCATGTCACCCTTTCCGAGCAACTGTTCGGCGCCGTGCGTATCAAGGATCGTCCTTGCATCAACCTTTGATGACACCTGGAAGGCTATCCTTGCGGGGAAATTCGCCTTGATAATTCCGGTGATTACGTCTACCGACGGCCTCTGTGTTGCGAGTATAAGGTGAATGCCCGAGGCCCTTCCCATCTGGGCAAGCCTTGCAATTGAGTCTTCTACATCGCCGGGCGCGGTGAACATAAGGTCGGCAAGTTCGTCTATGATAATTACAATATAGGGCAGCAGTTCTTCATCCTTTGCCTTGAGGTTGTAACTCTCGATATTTCTTGCGGTCCTCTCTGCAAGCACCCGGTATCTTCTTTCCATTTCAAAGACCATCTTCTTTAATCCTTCGGCAGCCTCCTTGGGATTGGTGATGACCGGAGAAATAAGATGCGGGATTTCTTCATAGGCTGATAGTTCCAACAGCTTCGGGTCTATCATCAACATCTTCACTTCCTGCGGTGTTGCCTTGTAAAGGACGCTCATCACCATGGAATTTATCGATACGCTCTTGCCCGAGCCTGTTGCGCCCGCGACTAAAAGATGCGGCATCTTCGATAAATCCGCTACGACCGGCAGACCGGAAATGTCCTTGCCGAGGCCGAGGGTCAGTCTTGATTTGGTCTTTTTGAACCCTTCCGATGAAAGTATCTCCCGCAGACAGACCGTCTCCCTCTGTTTATTGGGGACTTCTATTCCTATTACCGCCCTGCCCGGAATCGGAGAAATCCTGACGCTCTGCGCCTTCAGCGCCAGCGCGAGGTCGTCGCAAAGGGACACTATCCGGTTGATCTTGACTCCCGGCGCCGGTTCGAACTCATACATGGTAACAATGGGTCCGGGGTGGACCGAGGTGATCTTTCCTTCGACGCCGAAATCCCCGAGTTTCCTTTCGATAAGAGATGAATCGTTCCAAAGCTCGTCCTTTGAAGGTCTTATCGACGCCGGGTCGGGCGGATGCAGGAGTTCCAGTGACGGCAGTTCATACCCGCCGGCCTTTCCCGTTCTAACGGAGACGGGTTCGATTAATAGCTCGGTTTCATGTATAACTATTGGAACGGATACAGGCTCTCTGATGAGTATCTCCTCTTCTTCCAAAGGAGCTTCTTCTATTATCTCGTCCGGTTCCGCCTCCTGCTTTTTTCTCCCTATCGCAACGGCAGTGACGGAAACGGGACTAATCAGGATGACGGATGACAAAAACATGGAGAGTATGAAAATATATGCGCCGGGGACCGAGACAAAACTTACCGCAAGATGCGCTATCGCCCTTCCTGTCAGACCTCCAAGCCCGTCCGGAAATATTTCCGGCATTATTTGAAAGGTATCGGCCAACAAAGCTGACAGCATTGATGTGGAAAGGATAAACAGAAGGCTGCCAAGTAGATATACCTTATGACCTTCTACGGCCAGCAGACGTTTAATGCCGAAGGCTATGATGAACAAAGGGACAACATAGGCGGCAAGGCCCAAAAATATAATCATCCATCCCGAAACGTAAGCTCCGACAATACCCCCAAAATTCAGGAGGGGTTCCGGCGGGTCCGTTGTTCTGAAAAACGGGACAGGGTCTCTCAGGGAATGGGTAAAGAGACTTAAGAGAAGATAAAGGCTTCCCATTACCGAAATAACGCCGATGACCTCTTCTTTGACTCTCTTCAGCCTTTCAGCCATATACCAGCTATTATAACAGCAGCAAGAAGAAACCTGTAATAAACAAAGAGGTCCAGAGGATACGTTTTCAGAAACTTCATCATAAATTTTATGGCGAAGAACCCGGTGATGAAAGAGGAAATCAGACCTGCCGCAAAAATCTGAAGGTTATGACCCCCGTTATTGATAAAGGCGTCCTTGAAGTGAAGCATAAAAGCGCCGCCGATAATCGGCGTAGAAAGCAGGAAGGAGAACCTTGCCGCAGTCTCCCTTTCAAGTCCTCTAAAGAGACCGGCAGAGATGGTCAAACCCGACCTTGAAACTCCGGGGATAATGGCAATAGCCTGGGCAACGCCGATAAAAATCACATCTTTCATTGCAAGCTGGTCCATGTCCCTGTATTTGTATATTTTTTCAGCCGCCAGCATAATGACGCCGCCGACTATCAGCGTGATACTGATCAGCAGGGGGCTTCTCAGGGAATGCTCCACAAAACCGTTAAGGAAAAACCCCGCAAGCCCTGCAGGGATTGACGCAGTAATAATCAGTCCCAATAACCTGTGATTTTTGAAAAACAGATCGGTCCAGTCCTTCCGGAAGCAAAGAAGAAGGGCCAGCAGTGTGCCCCCGTGCAGCGCGACATCAAAGGTAAGTGTATCCACCTCTCCGCTCCAGTTTAAAAACCACGGGAACAGTATAAGATGGGCCGTACTGCTAACCGGCAGGAATTCCGTCAGTCCCTGGACTAAACCTAATATTATCGCTTGCAGCATGAAACATTATTATAGCAGAAACATAGCGGGGAATAAGCGCTGACCTGATTTCTTTAAACCTCGATTATAATCGGCATGATCATGGGCTTGCGGTCCATGGTGTCTCTGAGATATTTCTTGAGGGTGCTTCTGATTTTTGCCTTAAGCAGCGAGGTGTCTGCAATATATTCCCGCTCAAGACCTTTGATGGTTTTTTCAAGGAGTTCCTTTACGTTATTGATTATCTCCTGTGAGACGTCTTCAAAGATAAAGCCCCTCGATATGATTTCAGGGCCTGAGACGATATTGCCTGTCAGCTTTTCAATAACTAAAAGAATTATCACGATCCCGTCGTGTGCAAGCCTAAGGCGGTCACGAAGGACCATCTCCTCTACATCGCCGTAACCTTTGCCGTCAATAAAGATGCGTCCCGAATTTATATTGCCGCTCTTCCTGGCTTCCGATTCGTTAATCTCCAGTACGTCGCCGTTCTGCATGATGAATATATTCTCCTTCGGGATGTCCATTTTTTTGGCGAGCATAGAATGATATATGAGGTGTCTGTATTCACCGTGAATCGGCATAAAATACCTGGGTTTGATCAGGTTGAGCATGAGTTTCAGCTCTTCCTTCGAGGCATGGCCCGAAACGTGCACCTCGGATACCTTTTCATAGATGACATTTGCGCCCCTCCTGAAAAGATGGTTTATAATCCTGCCGATGGAACGCTCATTTCCGGGGATCATCTTTGCGGACAGGATAACGGTGTCGCCTTCTCTGATCTTGATCTGCTTGTGCTCATCCGTTGCAATCCTTGAGAGAACGCTCATCGGCTCGCCCTGGCTGCCGGTTGTGATGATAACCACTTCATGGTCCTCCAGCTTTTTGAGGTCCTCCAGCTTAAGCCAGGTCTCCTTAGGTATTTTTAAATATCCCAGATTTAACGCTATCTGCGCGTTCGATACTATGCTTTTACCGGAGAGGATCACTTTGCGCCCATATTTTACCGCAACGTCTATAGCCTGCTGAATGCGGTGGATGTTTGATGCAAAGGTCGCAATTATTATCCTCCCCCGGGTATTCGAAAAAATATCCTCAAAGGCCCTCCTCACCTCTTTCTCGGAGAATGTGAAGCCGCCTTTTTCCGCATTGGTGCTGTCCGACAGGAGAAGCAGTGTGCCCCTTTCTCCGTATTCGGCAAACCTGTGGAAATCCATAAGCTGGCCGTCTACCGGCGTAGGGTCGAGCTTAAAGTCTCCGGTATGCACGACAAGGCCCGCAGGAGTTGTTATGCCAAGGCCGACGCCGTCGACAATGCTGTGAGTGACCCTTACGAATTCAATCGAAAAAACGCCGATTGTTATTATGTCCCTCGGCATAACAGGAATAAGTTCCGCGTCTTCAAGGTTATGTTCACGGAGTTTTTCTCTCACTAACCCGAGAGTCAGCGGAGTGCCGTATACGGGGATCTTCATTTCCTTCAATAGAAAAGGCAGGGCGCCTGTGTGATCTTCATGTCCATGGGTAAGGATGACCGCCCTCACCTTTTCACGGTTGTTAAGCAAATAGGAAAAATTAGGGATGATGAAATCTACTCCAAGAGTGTCTTCTTCGGGGAACATAAGGCCGGCGTCAACAACGATAAGATCGTTCCCGTATTCGAAGACCGTCATGTTTATGCCGATCTCCTCAACGCCGCCCAATGGGATAACAGAAAGTGTATTCTCCACGAGTCAATATTATAGCAGATTTTGAAACCTATAATGACTTTTTGACCATACTTCTTATAAAATCAAAAGGAAAAGGAGATTTTTAATGGAAGATCTGAAAAAGTCCGAGCCCTGGAGGGTATTTAGAATACAGTCCGAACTTGTCGAGGGGTTTGAAAACCTCAGCGATATAGGGCCTGCCGTAGCGATATTCGGCAGTTCACGGATGAAGCCGGGTTCTTTTTATTATGAGAAAGCCGTCAAACTCGGCGAAATACTCTCTGATGCAGGCTTTGCTGTCATCACCGGTGGCGGCCCCGGCATTATGGAAGGAGCAAATAAGGGTGCGAAGAGTAACAAAGGGAAATCAGTCGGTCTGAATATAGAAATACCCGCAGAGCAGCATCCGAATAAATATCAGGACGTCTCTCTGTCCTTCAGATATTTTTTTGTCAGAAAACTCATGTTCGTCAAATATTCCTCCGCCTTCATTATCTTCCCCGGCGGCTTCGGGACTATGGATGAAATGTTTGAAGCGCTGACGCTCTCCCAGACAAAAAAGATCGGGGTATTTCCGATAATACTTTTCGGTAAAGAATACTGGGGCGGACTTATCGAATGGTTCAAAACAACTCTCATAAAAGCCGCCACGATAGCTCCGGAAGACTTAGGTCTCATTTCCCTCGTAGATGACGTTCATGAGGTTTGCGACATCCTAAGGGATTTTAATAGAGTTTATAATGCCGGCATGCCGGAGTGCAATAATAAATGATTATCTCCGAGGGTGTTCTCTTCGATAATCCACCGGCTTTTCCTTCAGCCCCTTCCGGCTCCATATGCCAAGCTCATTACTTCTTGCTTCGGTCTGTGCCGCGGTCAGCTCATTCACATATCTGACGTTAGGCGGCACGGTAAATAGCACTGCATAACCGCCTTTTACCATTAAAAGGTTGATAATCCGTCCATCGGTTGTCCTCAGATATGCGAGGGTGCGTCCGTATTTATCTCTTCTCTCAACATCATATTCCAGGCTGACCTTCCATCCCGAAGCCCGCAGGAGATCCTCCAGGTATTGTTTCGACTTCCGTCCCCACGGCTTCTGTCCCAGTTCAGGCGCGTCCATTCCGATAAACCTGACCTTTTCCTCTTTACGGTCAATCAAAACCGTTACGGTATCGCCGTCGGCAACCGATACGACGGACACAAACGGTTCATCGGCGTTCTGTTTCGAGAAAGAATATTTATCATACGCCGGAGAAAAAACGGCAACGACGATAAAGATTATTGTCGGAACAAGATTGAACCGCTTGAATTTTGCAGGCTTTCCGTTCATACTCCTATTATATACTTTTAACCTCCGGCTTTTTAACTGTATAATTAAACCTGTAAGAAGGGGATTTATCGATCACAATGGACCCATATATAAAAAGAAAAATAATAAAGTATCAGGGCGCATCCGGAGAAGAAACGGAAGACTCCGTCGCAGTTGAGAAGAAGCTCAGGTTATTTCTTAACGGGGAAGAACTCATTACCCTGAATTGCACTCCCTCCATGATTCCCGAACTGATCAACGGTATTCTCCTTACTGAAAATATCGTGTCGGATAAAATACCATCGGAAAGTATTACATTACAAATAAACGAGGGGCTTAGCGTCTATGTATCTGTTGCCGGAGATGCCGTACCGGAGGGGATGCATTTTACCCGTTGCCTTGGAGGTTTTACTTTCAGTCAGGGAAAAACATTCCGGAAGATTGAAGATAATTTTGTTCTTGCGCCTGAAAACCTGATGGCAATATTTCAGGGGTTCCATCAAAGGTCTGAACTCTTCAGACTGACCGGTTGTTTCCACAGCGCCGCTCTCTCCGACGGCAAAAGCATTCTCGCCTTTGCCGAAGATATCGGGAGGCACAATGCCGTTGATAAGGTGACGGGATACGCTCTCCTGAATGATATTTCGTTCCGGGGGAAATTAATGCTCGTCAGTTGCCGCATTTCATCGGAGATCGTTTCGAAATGCGCGAGATGGGAGATCCCCGTCATTGCAAGCCGTGGGGCTGCTACCGACCTTGCGGTGGAAATAGCGGAAGCGGCAGGCATGACCCTTATCGGTTTTGTAAGGGGCGGAAATCTGAACGTCTATTCAAACCCCCAAAGGATTTCCTAAAAAGCAAAATGATTTTTTGAGATTACCATATCCACCTAAACGTTGCAAAACATATTCTCAATTTGAAAGGCGGATATGATAAAAAAACATTTAGAATGCGACAAAAGATAATTCATATACACCTGACGGCACTTTAAACTTAAAGTGCCTTTCAGATAAATGGATATCGAACAGTGTTGAAAGTGCATTAAGGAGTCGCCTAAAAGCTTTTTTATCATATCTGCCTTTCATTTTATGCAACTTGTGATATAATTTATTAACGCGTTGATACGATGATAAGAGACATCCCTTATTTAAACCCTGACGACCTTCCGAAAGTGCCGTTTGTAATCAACGGCATATCCTCCAGGTTTATTCGTGAAAACAGAATAGTCCCTCTTGATCTTAAAAATAACGTCCTTAAGGTCGTTATGGCGAACCCCGATGATACGGCCGCCGTAGACGCCCTCAGGGTTGCCAGCGCCGCAGACGTCGTGATCTATGCTTCAGACAACGGCGCCCTTGAAGAATACCTCTCCCGGTTCTATGAACAGGAATCCCAGAACATAAACAGGATCATCGAGGACATGGGGGACAAGGGGATAGAATTTATCGGGGAGGAGCAGGAAGACGTCGGCCACCTGAAAGACCTTGCTTCGGAGGCGCCTATCATCCGGCTTGTGAACATGCTGATTACGAGGGCCGTGGAGAGCAGGGCAAGCGATATCCATATAGAACCTTTTGAAGACGAATTAAAAGTGAGATACCGCATTGACGGCGTGCTCCATGATATAGAATCAACACCTAAGAGACTCCAGGCGGCAGTCGTATCGAGGATCAAGATTATGGCAAAACTCAATATCGCTGAAAGGAGACTGCCGCAGGACGGACGCATAAGGCTCAAAGTCGGCGAGAGTGAATTAGACCTGAGGGTATCGACAATCCCGGTACTATATGGCGAGAGTGTTGTCATGAGGTTACTCCGCAAGGAAAGCATAGTTATAGACCTTAACCTTTTGGGGTTCCCTCCTCAAACCCTTACTTCTTTCGACCAGCTTATCACAAAACCAAACGGCATTATACTTGTCACGGGGCCTACCGGAAGCGGAAAGACCACTACACTTTACGGCGCGCTTGATAAAATAAATTCGCCCGATAAAAAGATCATCACTGTTGAAGACCCTGTGGAATATCAGTTAAAGGGTGTAAACCAGATACAGGTTAAGCCGCAGATCGGTCTGAATTTTGAAAACACCCTGAGGCATATCGTCAGGCAGGACCCTGATATTATAATGATCGGTGAGATCAGAGACCTTGACACCGCCCAGATAGCGATACAATCGGCCTTGACCGGTCACCTTGTTTTTTCGACGTTGCACACTAATGACGCTCCCAGCGCCATTACAAGGCTTCTTGACATGGGGGTCGAGAATTTTCTTCTTTCATCCACCATAAGAGGTATCCTCGCACAGAGACTCGTCCGGGTTATCTGTCCTTCATGCAAAGAGCCGGACCCGTCAATTGCCGCCAGGGAAGAACTGAAACTTTTCGGGATCCGGGACGATGTTCAGCTCTATCGCGGGAAAGGATGCGAGACCTGCGCTTTCACGGGATATTACGGAAGGTCGGGAATATTCGAACTGCTTGTGGTCGACGATGACGTCAGAAAGCTGATCTTAAAGAACGCCGATTCGAACGCGATCAGGACCGCTGCAAAACAGCACGGAATGAGAACTCTCCTTGAAGACGGCGCTGAAAAGATAAAAGACGGCGTTTCAACCCTGAGCGAGATCCTCAGGGTAATTCAGGAGGCATAATTGGCAGTTTTCTCTTACAGAGCCACTACAATGCAGGGCGCTATCGTAGAGGGCGTTATAGAAGCAAATGATGAAAAATCGGCGCTTGAGCGGCTAAGAAATGCCGGGTATATACCTCTCAATGTTGCGGCGCCAAAGGAAAGCATTAATAAAAAAATCTCCCTGAGATCATCAAAGGGCGATGTCCTGACATTTACGTCGGAACTCTCCGTGCTCCTTGCCGCGGGATTACCCCTCGACAGAGGTCTCAATATCCTTGCTGAAATATCCGAGAGTGAAGAAATGAAGAATATCGTTCATTCCATCCTGAAATCCATAAGGGAAGGAAGTTCTTTCTCGGATGCTCTTGCAAAGCACCCCAAGGTATTCCCCAAGCTCTACGTGAACATGATAAGGGCCGGTGAAGCAGGCGGCGTGCTTGACGTAGTTTTAGATAAATTGAATGAATTTTTAGAATCTTCAAAGGCCCTGAAAGAGCATATATTTTCCGTCATGATATATCCGATCATCCTCATCCTTACGGGAGGCGCATCTATCGTTGTACTTCTGACCTTTGTGCTTCCGAAATTCTCCGTCATATTTGCCGAGCTTGGAGGCTCATTGCCCCTGCCCACAAAGATACTACTGACTTTCAGCAACGGCCTGAAGGCATACTGGTGGATCGTTGCTCTCGGAATATTTACGGGCTGGCTTGCGTTCAGAAACTATATCAGGTCCGATACCGGCAGATATCAATGGGATTCATTTAAACTCAGGCTGATGGGAGATATTATAAAAAAACTCGAAACGGCGAGGTTCTGCAGGACGCTGGGCACCCTCCTGAAAAGCGGCGTGCCGCTTCTTCAGGCATTGCATAATGCCAAGGACGTCATCAACAATCAGGTCATAGCATCGGCAATCGACGCCGTTTCCTCGGGCGCCAAGGAGGGCAGAGGGATTGCCGATCCGCTGTCCATGACAAAAATGTTCCCTCAACTTGCCCTTTCCATGATCAAAGTGGGGGAAGAAACCGGACAGCTTGATACCATGCTCATGAAGGTTGCTACGACATATGAAAGAAGTCTGAATGTCGCAATAAAGCGATTTGTAACTCTCCTTGAACCGGTCATGATTCTCGTCATGGGGTTAATCATGGGCTTTATCGTGATCGCAATGCTCCTGGCCATATTCAGCATTGTAGACCTTCCGTTTTAAAAATATGCGGGTCAAAAGATGCAAGATGCAAAATGATAAATTTGAATTTTGCAATTTGCAAAGTGCATTTTGCATTCCCCGAAGGGGCTTTATCCTTCTTGAACTGATTGTCGTACTCTTTCTTATTACACTCATCATGGGTATTGCATTAATCTTTTTTGCCAATTTCCTTCCTTCAAGCAGGCTGGATGCTACGGTCAGGAATATTTCGTCCACTATCAAGCATGCCCGCTCCCTTGCACGGATAAACAATCAGAGACAGATTGTCACTATCGACCTTGATACAAAACAATACGGCATAGAAGGCCGGGAGATCAAAGATATACCGGCTGATATCGGCGTCAAGATCATCGATCCGATGTCGGGAGAAATTTTTCAGGGGAAATATCATTTCCTGCTTTATGTTGCAGGTAATATTGAAGGCGGCACGATAATCGTGTGGAATGCCAAAAAATCCATAAGCATCCAGCCGGACCCGATAGTGGGAGCGGTGATAATAAAATAGAAATGAACAATGCAAATTGCAAAGTTAAAAATGAAAAATTTGCGATTTGCATTTCCCGAAGGGGTTTCACCCTCCTCGAAGTCCTCGTAGCCGTTTCGATAATGGGCATTGCGATTGCCGTTATACTACAGCTTTTCTCGGCCAACCTGCGCAACATATCCGATTCAAGCGACTATGTAGCGGCGGCGACAAGGGCGGAGGTTAAAATGATGGAGGTGCTGGACAACCACAGCCTCGTGGAAAAATCGTACAGTGAAATAACAAACGATGGGTACAGGATGGATATCGCTATAACCGAAACATTAAAAGAGCGGACGGAAAACCTTCAGGTGAGGCTTTTCGAAATAGCGTTGACCGTACGCTGGACAAAAGGTACAAAGGAAAAATCCATGACGCTCAGGTCTATGAAGGTTGTCAGAAAAGAGATCTGATTATGCAGAATTATCTAAACGTTGCAAAAACGGCAGAACAGACACAATGAAAAGTCTTCTAATGCGACAAAAGACTATATTCCGAGCACATAAATGCAGATATAATCTGCGGTGTCTTTCAGAAAAAGGTCATAACGTTGCATTAAGGTACATTAAGGTGTCGCTACAAGACCGTTTCATCGTGTCCGCCCTGCCGTTTTTAGTAAATTTCTGCAACTGGTGAGATTATCAATGAAAAATGTACATTTAAAAATTTTTGATTTTTTTAATTCCCGCAAGGCGGGGTTTACCATTCTTGAGTTGACGATTTCGATTTCATTAATCGGGCTCATTGTTCTGATAATCCTCGGCGCCCTGAGACTCGGATACCGGTCCATAGAGTCGGGGGAAAAGAGAATAGAATATCTTGAGAGGATAAGGTCCTCGTTTAATATTATCGATTCCCAGATCCAGTCATATTCGGCTTTGACCTATGAAGATCAGGGCGAGAAAAAACACTATTTCATAGGAAAACGCGGCCTTATGCAGTTTTCTACCAACTATTCCGTGTGGGGAGGAGAGAAAGGGTATGTAATAGCTACATATACCGTAACGCCTGCCGAAAACGGGAAACAGGTATTGTATGTAACGGAACATATCGTCGGGTTTGAATCGACAAGAGAGGCAAAACTCTTTGATCGTTTTGACACAATATATTTTGAATATTTCTTCAAAGACCCTACGGAAGAGGCAGGCAAATGGGTGGAAGAGTGGACTGAGGAGGAAAGTGTGCCTGAAAAAGTAAAGATCCATTTTATTGAAGGCGCCAAGGATCTGCCGATGATAATCCCCTTGAGGATCAAAACGTCTCTGACGGAACAGGACTGGGATAATGCGGCGGATGATGCGGAGTAGACATTTGCTATCTATGGATACAAGACCTGAGAATCGTAAACCTGCCGAGCAGGGGATTGCCCTGTTGATGGTCCTCTGGATCCTGACAATCCTGATGCTTATCGTCTTTTCCTTTTCCTATATGGCAAGGACGGAAACTTATGCCACCATGTCATTTAAGGGAGGTATTGAGAAAAAATTTCTTGCTGAAGCAGGTCTTGAGCGAGGGATTATGGAACTATTCTACCGACAATTTTACCGGTCTCAGACTATGGACATCGAGGGCAGGGCAATATGGAAAACGGACGACACCCCCTATCAGGGGCAGGTCGGCGACGGGCTTTATACGGTGCGCATAACGGATGAAATGGCCAAGGTAGACATTAACACGGTATCTGAGGTAGTATTAAAAAACCTCTTTTTAAACTTAGGGGTTCAGGCAGAGGAGGTTGATACCATCGTAGACTCCATAATGGACTGGAAAGACCCTGACGATCTTCACAGACTTCACGGGGCTGAAAGTGATTATTATATGTCCCTGCCCAATCCATACAAAGCCAGGGACGCTAATTTTGAGACGCTTGAGGAACTTCTTCTTGTAAAAGGGATGACGTCTGAAATCCTTTACGGGACGAATGAGAAAAAAGGCGCAATAGATTTTCTTACGCTGCACTCGAGGCAAGGGCAAATCAACATCAATTCGGCGTCGAAAGAGGTACTTATGTCAATACCCGGCATTACTCCCGAACTCGCCGATGCGATTATAGAAAGGCGAAAGGATGCGGAGATTAAAGACCTGAGAGAGATCGTCCTGCCGCAGGAAGCCCTGAACTATTTATCCACAGGGGAAGAAAGTTCACGCTTTACCATAAATAGCATTGGCCATAAAAGCAATGAAGCCGGGGGATATGCAATACGGGCTACTGTCGCTATTTCCGGTCAGGACAACTATAAAATCGTTTATTATAAAAGCCCTGTAACTATAAAACAATGAACGGCGCAATCGTCATCGATAAATTAACGACCTTTGCGGCTTCCTCTGCTATGGCATTCAGGAAGCTGTCCGATCCTCTATGGAGGATGCTAACCTTCAGTCTCGCCGATGATAGCGTCTATCCTGCAAAAGCGGTTTGCGCTGCCATAGAAAAAGGCGGCCTGTCGGTAGCTTATGGCTCAAGGTTTCTGTCAAGGACCATAGTAAAGGGCGCCAGAGACTATCCGCTTGAAGAAGGGAAATTCCCACAGCCGGATGTTTTTGCATCCTCCCTTTCCTTGGCCGTCAATGACCTCGGTGCGGTAAAGTCTGATATAACCCTGAGCATACCAAAGGCATGGGCTATAATTAAGACCACGGAGTTCCCCGTAACGATAAAAGAGAACCTTTCAAATGTTGTCGCCTACGAATTAGACAGGATAACGCCCTTTAGCGCCGACGATGCGTATTTTGATTTCAAGGTCCTTGGTGAAAAGGAGGAGAAGCTCATCCTCCTGATTATTGCGGCAAAAGCCGACCTGATAAAACCGTATATAGAAGCCCTCGCGGAAAAAGGACTTAACGTCTGCAGAATAACGGTCAATATATCAGGGATAGAGACCCTCTGCCGCTTTGCGGATAAAAAATCGGAGAATGTCTTTCTTGAAATACGAAAAGACGGCTATGAAGGCGCCCTATTCCTGAACGGCATGGTAGCAGGGTCTTTTTCAGGCCCTTTTACTGCAGAGGACGATACGTCAAAACTGAATGTTATAGCAAAGGAAATCGCCCCCTTAATCGATACCCTGAAAATACGGGAGAAGCCTGCGCTCCTTAACGTTATATTCAGGGACAAAAATTCCGCTCTCAAAGAGCTGCTGAAATCGGGGCTGCCCTGTACGGTCAAGGTATTGAATGAAACCGGCGTAAACCTGAAAGTTCCGGGCTACTCAAACGAGTTCCCCTATGCCGCTGTCGGAGGATTGCTCGAATCATTATGGACAAAAGCGTCGAGCCTGAATCTTCTTTTGAGGGGAGTCCATGAAAAACAAAAGGTCCCCGTTGCGCTGACCATAATCCTCCTGTTTTCAATTATCATAATGTGGGTCCTCTATATAATCGCGCCTTTGAAAATCGAGGAGAAAAGGGTACTTGAAATAGACCGGCAGATTGCGCTCAGAAAAGATGAAATCAAAAAGATTGAGGCCCTGAATAAAGAAATAGAGGCGGTCAAAACCGAGCTTTCCGCGATCAACGATTTCAAGCAGGGCAAGCCGATGGCGCTGAACATCCTGAAAGAGCTTACGGCAATTCTTCCCAAAAGCACCTGGCTGTCAAGGGTCAGGATCACGGAGACCGCCGTGGAGCTTGAGGGTTATTCAGCTTCAGCTACCGGCATCCTGTCAAAGCTTGAGGCCTCAAGCTATTTCAAAAAAGCCGAGTTCACTTCGCCGACCTTCAGGGATGCAAGGATGAATGCGGACCGGTTTAATATAAAAATGGAAATAGAAGGTTTCACAAAAGAAACGCAAGTGAAAAAAGCGGTATCGGGGCAGAATGAAGAAGAGTAAAACACTGGTTATTGCCATACCTCTGATGGTGATCCTTTCCGGGGTCCTACTGTATCAATATGTTTACGTGGGCATTCAGACTGAAGTTGCATCAATTAAAGAAAGCCAGTCGATAAAGACGACGACCCTTGAAAAGTATATGGCCCTCATTGCCAAAAAGCCCGAACTTGAGAAAGAGCTTGCCTCATTGAAAGATGAAAGAAAGGCCGAAGACTCAAAACTGATTGAAGGCCAGACGATTTCCCTTGCCTCAGCCACCCTTCAGGATATGGTTAAGGACGCGGTCACACAGAGCGGAGGGACAATTTCAAGCGAGCGCATAGCAAAATCGGAGGATTTCGGCAAATTTAAGATAATAAGCGTCAGTCTTGATACGGTACTGCCTGATACGAGAACATTAAGGGACATCCTTTATGCCCTTGAGACACGGACTCCTTATCTGACCATAAAGGACGTTGACATAAGGGTCAGGAATTACAGGGACCCAAGGGACCAGATAGTAAAATTAGATGTGTCCGCTCTGACGGCAAGCAGATAGTTTTTTCAGACCTTCTCCGGGAAAAGCATTCGATCTCTTATACAATCTATAAGTTCGGCAATACCGAAAGGCTTTATGAAACATTGACGGGCGCCTGCGTCCAGGGCTTCGGCAATTTCATCCTGTCCGGCATTCCCTGAAAAAGCTATTGACGCCACATCACGGTTAAGTTTTCTAATAATCCTTAATGCGCTGATACCCCCAAGCCTGGGCATCTGAATATCGAACAGGAAAACATCGTAATGTCCGTCAATAAATCGCAGCACCGCGTCCACGCCGTCATTGACAAGATCCACGACATAACCTTCTTCCTCCAGTTCGCTTTTAATTATAATGCCGAAGTTCTTATCATCTTCCGCTAAAAGAATATTCACCGGACTTGTCTCCCCGGACATGTTCAGATTTTCTTTTATCATGTATCAATCCGCCGATCATTGCGAGCAGTTTTTTTCTGTCGGATGCGGTGAGACCCGCTATTTCCGCACAAGCATTAAAAGCTTCACCCTTGAAAAATGAGACGCTTTCTTTTTTCCGCTTTTTGTCCCATAAATCCTCAATTGACTGCAATATAATGGCTTCTGCAACATTTTTTACCGCCATAATCGCACCTCTCAAACAGAGCATTATACAGGTAGTATTGCAAAACCGATGCCGGCGTGCAACTTATTGATTTTTATAGCTTTGAGAATTGGGATTCAAAAACCGTTCCGGCAATATGCCATAATTGAAGGGCGTATTGTCCTGAAGGATTGCCCAAACGCCGTACAAACGGCAGTGCAGACACGATGAAAAGTCTTGTAATGCGACTATATTATATGCACATGAATGTAGACATAACCTGCGGTGTCTTTCAGAAGCCGTTTGTAATAATTTTTGCAACCGGTGAGATTATCCCGGGAGGACTATACGGAAGGCGGCGCCCTTGCCTTTTTCCGAAGTTACGCGGATGGAACCCTTATGGTCTTTTATTATTTTATTTGCAATCGAAAGACCGAGCCCTGTTCCGCCCTTTTCGGATTTCGTTGTAAAGAATGAATCGAATATTTTTTCGGTTAACCCGGGAGGGATACCCGCGCCGGTGTCGCTGATTATGATAAATATTGAGCCGCCTTCTCCCGGTTCTTTCGATTTCGCGTTTGAAGCAGACGGGCATATGCCTGTTTCGAGCGTTAAAGCGCCTCTGTCCTCCATAGCGTCGAGCGCATTCAAAATAATCGCAAGAAATACCTGTCTTAGCTCCCCCTCGCTTCCGTGCGCCGTCAGCATCCCATGATATTTTTTTATAATAGCGACGTCTTTTAGCCTCCCCTGAAATCCGATAAGTTCAAGGGTCTTGTCAAGCACATAATGGATATCTATCTCTTTTTTTTCATAGATAGTTTTCCTGACGAAAGACAACATGCTCGTCGTAATACCCTTACACCGGACTACTTCCTGAACAATTATATCTAAGTAGTTTTGAAACAGCTCTTTCTCGAAACGTCCCTTTTTCAGCCTGTTGAGAAGCCCTTCGGCGCAAGCCGCGATTGTAGCAAGAGGATTGTTTATCTCATGGGCAATGCCGGAAGCCATTTGACCGAGAGCGGCAAGCCTTTCGCTCATAATAAGGCGGATTTCCTGCTCTTTCTTGTCAGTGATATCCTGGACCGTTCCAAACATCCTGACAGGCTCATCGCTCTCACCGAACGTTACCTCTCCCTGTCCGTGAACGAATCTCACGGCGCCGTCAGGCAGGACAATGCGATGATCAATATTGTAGGTTCTTCCATACAACGCCTCATTCACCGCCCTTTTAAAGAATTCCCTGTCTTCAGGGTGTATGGAATTCAGAAATGCCTCATAGGTAGTGCCGGACTGCTTTGGAGTCAACCCGAAAATGCGGTAGATCTCGTCGGACCAGTAAAGCTCATTGCTGCGGATGTCCCAGACCCAGTTTCCAATGTGCGCGATCCGCTGTGCTTCGGCAAGGCTTGCCTCGCTTCTCCGCAGCGCCTTTTCCGCCTTTTTACGCTCGGTAAGGTCCCTGACGATCGTATGCAGCCTTCCGTCCTCAAGACTGGCAGCGCTTACTTCCACGCTTCTAAGGGTCCCGTTTTTGTGCCGGAATCTCCTTTCAATAACCACCTTTTCACCCGAGAGGACTTCCTTGTGTCTCAGAGGAACGGCAACAAGGTCCTCATCAGGTATAATGTCCCGGATATTCATTTGAAGAAGTTCCTCCCGTAAAAACCCGAGCATCTTGCAGGCCGTAGAATTCACATCTCTGATGTTGGCCTCAGGGTCCAGAATAAATATCCCGTCGGAAGCCTGTTCAATAAGCATGCGATACTTTCTTTCGCTCTCCCGGAGAGACTGATTGGCCTCTACCAGCTCTCCGGTCCGTTCCCGGACCCGGTTCTCAAGCTCCAGGCATGCTTTGTCTTCAGATACTTTACGTTCAATCGCATACCGTATGGAGCGGACCAGAAGATCGCTATCGACCTGTCCTTTAACAAGATAATCCTGGGCGCCTTCCTGCAGGGCTCTAACTGCCAGGTCTTCATCCTCCAACCCGCTCATTATCACAATCGGTTTGCCGGGGAGAATTTCACATGTTTTAACGATTGTCTCAAGTCCCTGCACATCCTGTAGAAAAAGGTCAAGGAGGATGACATCGATCCGTTCCCTGTCAGGCAATATATGGCATTTCTCCAAGCTGTCGGTATTTATTAATTCGCAGTTGAAAGAATGCGCTCCGTTAAGCATTTCTTTGACAAGATAAGCATCCGCAGGGTTATCCTCGATGAGGAGTATTTTCAAACGTCTGTTATTCATCGATTCCGTAACGGTGCAGTTTTCTGTAAAGGGTCTTCGGGTCTACGCCGAGTATCTCCGCCGCTTTACGTTTTTGACCCTGCACTTCCTGAAAAACCTTCAGGATATGCTCTTTTTCAATATCTTCAAGCTTCCTGCCTGAAACCGTCCGGTCCGAAGTAAGATCGGGGGAAAGGTCGCGAGGTTCTATAATGCCGTCGGATGATAAGAACAGAGCCCTGTATATTACATTCTGAAGTTCTCTCACATTGCCGGGCCACGCATAATTCAGAAGGATTTCCATTGCCTTATCGCTCAATTTCTTATGCTTGAAATCCGGATTGCTTTGAATAATATGCCCGATCAATAGCGGTATATCTTCTCTCCTTTCCCTTAGCGGCGGGATACGAAGGGTCAACGCCCCGATACGATAATACAGATCGGGCCTGAAATTTCCGGTTTCAACGTCCTTCTTGATATCTCTGTTGGTTGCGGAAACAAAACGCATATCGACTTTGATCTCTCTCACACCTCCGACCCTGAAAAAACTTTCCGTCTCGATTACCCTGAGGAGTTTTCCCTGCAAGCGTTGTGAAAGGTCGCCGATTTCATCAAGGAACAGCGTCCCGTTATTCGCTATTTCGATCAACCCCAATTTTTTGGCATGTGCACCGGTAAAGGCCCCCTTCTCATGCCCGAACAATTCGGTCTCGAGCATTGTCTCGGGGATGGCCCCGCAGTTGATCGGGATAAAAGGCCCGTCTGCCTTGTTTGAAGAATTATGGATGCTTTTTGCTATTAGTTCTTTTCCGACGCCGCTTTCTCCATAGATAAGCACAGGCAAGAAAGAAACGGCAATTTTTTTGACCGTTTCGAGGAGCGATAACATGCAGGGACTTTCCGTTATTATATCTTTTGATTTGGACTGGCGTTTTATCTGCGATTTCAGGAGGAGATTTTCCATGAGGAGCCGCTTTTTCTCATAAGCCTTTTCAATAATCACCTTCAATTCCTCAATCTGAAAAGGCTTCGTAAGATAATCATAAGCGCCCATCTTCATCGCCTCGACTGCGGTAGAAACAGTGGCATGCGCAGTCAGTATTATTACCTCGACAGGTATTTCAAGCTCTTTTATCTTTTCCAGGACGTCTAAGCCGCCCAAGCCCGGCATATTCAGATCGAGAAGCAGCACGTCATATTCGTTCTTCTCAATCAGTCCGACAGCTTTTATTCCATCATCAGCTTCGGCAACATTGAACCCTTCCTCAAAAAGTTCATTCGCAAGAACCTTTCTGAGGTTTTTGTCGTCATCTGCAATGATGATCTTCATAATGCCATTAATCAGGCCGAATATTCCCCGGAGAAAAGCAAACCTCTATACTTTCGGCTTTTTTAGCGGTAGATAAAAAATATTCCTGCATATATTATCATACGTTATGGTCCTGTTTCACCCCTTATTCCAAATATATCATAGTCTCTGCATATCCCTAAAAACGGATTTCGTACCTGACGGGTTGATTTGTGTTAAAATTTAAAGATAAATAATATGCGGATTAAACGGCTCATAAGGAATATCAACATGCTCAATGTAGCTCTTTTGACCGGAGCTTTGCTCTTTGCTTCCTATTTTTTCTTTCCGTCGCTTGACATTACAGCCGGATTTACGCTTCCTGCCGTTAATAAATCCGCCGCGGAAAAAGAAGAAACAGGCACGGAGATTCGAATACCATCGGTAACCGAATATGTAAAAATTTCCGAAGAAAACCTTTTTCATCCGGAACGAAAGATTCCCGTCGAGAAAAAAGCCGACCAGCAACAGCAGCCACTGTCAAAGCCTGAATTCGTCCTTTACGGAACTCTTATAACGGACGACCTTAGACTGGCCTACATAGAAGACCTCAAAGCGCCCAGGAATAGTCCGGGTAGGGGAAAAAGGCAGACAGCCCTAAAAAAAGGAGACGCCCTGAGCGGATTCACACTAAAAGAGATAGAAGCCGATCAGATCGTTATGGCAAGAGGGGAAGAAAGTATCGCCGTTAAAGTCCTGGGTGATACAGCCAAAAAAGAGAGAAGCATTCAGACTACGCCCCAGGCCAAAGAAGCGCCGCCGGCGATGCCTGCACGGAAACCCGGAGATATATCCAGGAAACGTCTCCCCCCGAAGCAGCCGAAGTGATTTCAACCGATAATCAATTTTGACATTACCCGCGATTATTATTTTTCATAGCTGAAGCAAAACAGCTCAATGCAGGAGATACGGAAATATTCGAGCTTTTGTCTATGAGAACAAATGCTTCCGCATATTTAACGTCCTTCGGCAGGGTTGCGGTCCTGAAGCGGTTCAGGCCGGTTATCTTTTCAATATAGTCGTTATAATAAACCTCGGTATGATAGCATTCGATTGCATCTATCTTTCTTTTTATTTCATCGGTTATGTCAACCAGCACATTGGGATAGACAGCCATCAATACTTCATAAAAGACGCAAGATATTTCAAACTTGTCTTTTACCTCCCAGATCAGTCTGAAAGCCGTCCCGTGATCCGGATGTGCCTCATAGGGAGAGGGAGCATAAATTACCTCGGGATTGAAGTTATTGATAGTATGCTGAAGTCTTTCAGATAACTCCCTGAATAGAGGATTAAGTTCCCTGTCTCCGTATCCCCAGAATTCATAATCCTCAACGCCGAGAGCGCCCATAGCTTTCAGGGCTGATCTCCTTCGAGTATCCACATACTCCTTTCCGAATTTGCCAAGGAAATCTCCCTTATCGCCGTTTGTAAGGAATACTACCTTTACCCTGCTTTTTGCCTTGATATGCTTTATTATAGAGCCGCCGCATCCGAGGGATTCATCGTCAGGGTGAGGCGCTATAATAAGGGCGTCTTTTGAAGAGAAGTCGGTTAAGCAATAGGGATAAATATCCGGTTCATTCAGCGGCATGGTATAATTGTAGCACATCTTATGGAACCGTTTATTGTCAGAGCTTATCAGCAGGGCGACGAAGAGAAGATAACCGCGCTTTTCAACCTTGACAGAGACAATTCGGGTCATTGTATATTATTCAAACGTGTTTTATAATTCTATGCTTAATAAATTATCGGCAACCGGCATTAGGCAGTGGCTTTTCCATAACCCTGCTATTCACATACTGCTGATTCTAATCTTCACGCTTATAGCCTATTCCAATAGCTTCCATGTGCCTTTTCAGTTTGATGATCTCAGAGAGATCTCAGGGGATCATGCAATCAAAAATCTCAAACACTTTATCAATCTTTCAACTCACGGCACAAGATACATGACATATCTTTCGTTTGCGGTGAACTATGCGTTGCATGGTCTGGATGTCGTCGGTTATCACATATTTAACCTTGTGATTCATCTCACCAATGCCCTTTTTGTCTACGGGCTTATTATTCTGAGTTTCAAAACCCCGATCTTGAAAGAGTCTTCTCTAAAAGATTCTTCAAAATTGATAGCGCTTTTTTCCGCCCTCTTTTTTGCCTGCCATCCTGTTCAAACACAGGCGGTCACTTACATCGTTCAGAGGTTGGCGTCACTGGCAACATTCTTTTATTTATTCAGCATCGTTTCCTATGCTAAGGCAAGGCTCTCTATGCAGGATGACCGACCGAAAAGGAAATCACTACTGTGGTATGGAGTGTCACTTTTTTCTGCCGTGCTTGCCATGAAGACAAAGGAGATATCTTTCACCCTTCCGGTGGTCATCGCTGTCTATGAGTTCATGTTCTTCAAGGCAGGAATTAAGAAAAGGA
Source organism: Thermodesulfovibrionales bacterium (assembly GCA_041660325.1). Taxonomy (GTDB): domain Bacteria; phylum Nitrospirota; class Thermodesulfovibrionia; order Thermodesulfovibrionales; family SM23-35; genus DYFC01. The sequence goes on from JBAZWR010000003.1 coordinate 29,532, forward strand.
CACTATACCTCCTGCCTATGTTGCTGACTATGCTCATCATTCCGCTGAGCCTTGTCAATATATCCAAACCTTTGGGAGATGTAATAGGGGATGTCAGTAATGCAGCAAGGATGCAGACGGATGTTTCGCGGTGGGATTACCTTCTTACTCAGTTTAGGGTCATCACAACTTACACCCGGCTCATTTTTCTGCCTGTAAACCAGAACCTTAATTATGATTATCCTATATCTCGTTCTCTCTTTAACCCACAGGTCTTTCTTTCCTTCCTGTTCCTTTTGTCGATCTTAATTCTCGGCGTCTATCTTTTCTTCCGTTACAGGAAGAGCGCGCCGCATGCAACACTTATCTCCTTTGGTATTTTCTGGTTTTTTATAACCTTGTCGGTAGAATCAAGTGTCATCCCCATTTCTGACGTGATCTTTGAGCACAGGCTATATCTTCCGTCAGTCGGTCTCTTCATTGCACTTGTTACATCGGTCATCTCGATGGAAAACAGAATAAAAGTTGCAATGCCGTCTGCAGGAAAGGTAATTATGCCAATATTAATTGTAATGGTGATTGTCCTTTCAGGCGTGACAATTCACAGAAACACAATCTGGAGGGATAAGATGACACTCTGGTCGGACGTAGTAAGGAAATCTCCCGATCTGGCCGGTCCTCGTAATAATCTTGGAAATGCTTTTGAAGAAAAAGGGTTAACAGACAAGGCGATTGAACAATATCAAATTGTATTGGCCCGGTATCCAAATGATCCGAGAGCCCATGAAAATCTGGGGGTCGCCTTTTTCAAGCAGGGACTCATGGATAAAGCCATTGAAGAGTTACAGACTACTATTAAATTACGGCCCGATTATTATGATGCCTACTATAATATGGGCCTTGTATTTTTCCGGAAGGGATGGATTGAGAAAGCAATCGGACAGTATGAAGCAGCCTTGAGAATAAAACCGAAATTCGCACCGGCCTATGTCAATCTGGGAATTGCTTATGGCTACATGGGCTCAATTGACAAGGCTGTCAACTATCTTGAGACAGCCGTAAACCTGGAGCCTCATCTTGCTGAAGCCCATAATAACCTGGGAACAGCTTATGGGAAGTTAGGTTCTCCGGACAAGGCAATCGAGCATATCCGGATAGCCGTCAAATTACGGCCTGATTATGCGAATGCTCAGTACAATCTGGGGAAGGCGTACACTGCATCAGGCTCACCAGAGAAGGCGATCGAACATCTCCGGATAGCGGTTAATCTGCAGCCTGATTATGCAGATGCTCAGAATGACCTGGGGAAGGCATATATTGCATCAGGTTCCATAGACAAAGCAATTGAGCATCTTCAGGCGGCGGTAAAATTGCAGCCTGATCTCGCCGAAGCACATAAGTATTTAGGGGATGCCCTTTACATAAAAGGTTTGATTGATGAAGCTATTGAACAATTCCAGAGTGCCGTTAATTTAAAACCCGATTTCGTTGAAGCGCATAAGAACATGGGAGATGCCTTTTTCAGAAAAGGCTTATTAGACCCGGCGATCAAACAATACCGGATTGTCTTAAGATTAAACCCCAAATCTGTTGATGCTCGTTATAATTTAGGTGTAACATTGTACAATAAAGGGTTGGCAGAAAAAGCAATTGAGCATTTCCAGGCAGTCTTGGGATTACGGCCCGAATTTGCTGAAGCCCATAACAGTCTTGGAACAGCCTATTTAAAGTCGGGAGCCATAGAGAAAGCAACCGATCAATTTCAAATGGCTGTAAAACTGAACCCGGGTAATTCACTATTTATTAACAACTTGAGTAATGCGTATAATATTAAGAACCGGGCTGAAAAATCAAAGAGTGGTTTAACCAAATAGAGGTCCTCATCTTCTTATCGGGTGGTGCACAGATGGGTCAACTCACATCATAGTCTCCCATCCTGTAGTTATAGTTCTCAAACAGAAACACCGAATCTATCTCATTATTTATTATCTTAAAAATATAGGGCATGCCCTTTTCTTGAGTGAACCCGTAACCAATTAAATTACGAAAGACTTCTTCGTTGGGATTGACCCATAAATTTATACTTTGAAGACCATGTTTTACGGCTACATTCTCAAACAATCTAAAAAGAACCTTTATATCAAATTGTTGCACGCAGAAAAAGTCCAGGATTGACAGCTCAGTCTCATTGACGGAAAACACGGCAAAGGCTTTAGGCGTTTTCTTATATCGCCCCCGCACAATTAATGGTTCGTATCTTTTGACCGGGTTGTGTTTATACCGCCAGAAGATATAGTTGCTGTTCTTCACAATGGAAAGGCCCTGGCTGTCCTTTGTCTCTTCCCACAAGCAGTCAATCTCATTTCCCTTTATGAAATCCCATCCTTTCTCTATCTTTAATAATGGATTTCCTATATGCATGAACCGGGATACTCTTTTATGCAAGACTGATACATAATCGTGTTTCGTATAACCGAGTTGTTTTGTACCGAGGATGGCATGTCTTTCCGACGGAAAACCAAAGGCAAAATCCATATGATTAACTTCGTAAAAATTCTCACCGGCCCTTATCATTGCCCCTCTCTTAGAAAAAATTCTTGCCCTGTAGTTAGGACGTGTCATGACATCGCAGGGCTGAAAGACATCAAAGGTTTTACCTTTATAATAAAATTTTGTTCCCAGCCCGCCATAATGAGCGACAATGCTATCACCATCCACAGCAATCACGGCAGTGCTCGCCCAGGGCGAGTCTTTGTACTTCCAGGCCCATTCCTCATGGGACAAATCTTTAACAAAACATAGAGCAAACAGGTTTCTTATAGCGTCTTCGTCCTCCGGTGTAAATGTTCTCACCACTATCATTTGTTCAACCTCATTCCGGAAAAGTGTTAATTATTGTATGTAAAAATACATTTTATTAAAGGCTATTCCCATAAGCTGCTCCGGCATTCCCTTATTTTGCATATATTGCAAGTATACTTCTTTATCAGTCAGGGATGAAAGAGGGCTTTTCTCCTTAAACCAAAAGCTCAGTTTGTTTAACCCGTTTCTCGGGCAAATCTCATCATTGAAAGGCACATTAATTGAATTCCAGCCCTTATGAAGCGGAACTGTCGCAACAAAAAGCCCCTTATCTCCATAAGAAAAAAGATTCGAATTCATCACCATAGTCATAGCTTCCTCGGGATTAAAATTATAGAGTCTTATACTCATACCTTTCATGGGTTTGGTTCCATCACGCAAAAAGGTTATCTCGGCATTCGGCATATCATATTCGACCGGTTTTTTGTCTTTGGAAAACCTGAATTTCTGCTTATCAAAAGGGATAGATCCGGTGTCACGAAGCACCCAGCAAACTGTCGAACCATATAAAGTCATAGGAGATGAGAAACCGAACACCAGATGGCTGTTGGACTCAACCCCGCCGAAATCAATCTTGTCTGTATTCAAAATATCTTCGAGATTATCATTGTCACGATATAGTAATAAACCGCCCTTAACAAGCGGCTGTATCCGCGTAAATCCCCTGACAGGGAGGACATATTCGTTTAATCTCGCGTAGGCATGATAGGAAATAGGAACACGGAAATTAGCATGCCTCGCAAAAACATCAAAGTGTGAAAAATATATAGCATTGATCTTAAGTCCATACCTTTTCATAAGAAGGTATATCTCATCAGCGTATTCCGGGACAGGTACCGATGGTCTTCTCGAGAACCAGGCAGTGTTCCATGGATGGGTCGTCAAGATAATGCTGTCGGATGCCGTAGTATCTTCTATTTTCCTGAGGACAGCAGGGTCCTCGGCAGTATATGCCTCAATGTCCCACATTTTGTAACGACTGTTCATCCATATCAGCGATGAAAAAACCAACAGCAAAAAACAGTATAAAGCGACTAATATCAAGCGCTTTTTCATAACACTTGTCAATACCAATACAACTGTAAAACCGATTATCCATATGCATACATTCATCGGGAGCTTGTCATAGCCGTTCAAAGACAGCGGGACAATGCAAGCGGTTAAGGAAAGACATACCAGCTCTTTCAGCCCGCCCCTTTGAGCAAGTGCCGGCCCGGGATTTACCTTAAAGGCCGGAATGAATTTTATACCTGTGTTATACCATTCATACACCGTCTTGGCTACAATAATTATTAGAGGAACAAACAGAAACTGAATATAACGTATGTTCAGACCTAAAGGCGCTATCAAGCAAATATGCAGGATAAAAGTAATGACAAAGAGCATCGCCAAAACTTTTATTTTCATATCAAGCGGCCGCTGTATTAATCCAACTGCAAGGGGAATCCACCACCAGAAACTCCCCCTGAACCCAAAAAGTCCGGGTAGTGTATATTTCCGGATGTACATAAAAGACCTCGCAAAGAAGTCTGCAGGATAAGACAATAAATATGTAAGCGGTTTTTCTACGTCAATCCCATATTGCAATTTGTACCAGACGCTCATATATTTAGAAACAATGCTGTTCTCAACAAATTGAAAATACGAATTGCTGCTAAAAAAAGGAGTACCCAGAGTCACTGAATTATAGAAGATAAACGGCAAGATAGGAATTATAAAACCTAATGTATATAATAATACTTCTTTCACTATGAGTTTCTTTTTGAAGTAAATAATGATCAGATAAACAAAGAACAATATGGCGCCTTCATTAAACCTGTTGAGGAATGACAGACCTAATACAGCACCCGTGACAAAAGGCATGATTTTTTGACCCCTATCCCATGCAAGAAAAGCTATGAGCGATATGGTAAAAAAGAATATATCCGCACTATCGTTCTTGCTAAGCATTGTAGACAGAAGACCGTCATTTGTTATGAAGATGAAAGAAGCAATAAATGCAATAATACCGTTCTGAAACAAAATGTATGTCAAGGCAAAAACAGCCGTCACCGACAAAAGATGAAAGATCGAAGGATATAAGAAATCCGCAACAAAGTGAGTTGCTCCAAAGACCTTAAACAAGGCCGCTATACTCAAAATCGGCAGCGGGAACCTGTATGTGTTTTTCCATGGCGGGCCTTCAGACAGCCATCCTTTTTTATCGTAAAGCGCCACTTCATAAAGACTGAGCGAATTTGTCTTATAGCCGTCACCCTCTATAATATTTCTGGCCACCTGTGCTGAGGCAAGGTTATCAACACTGATAACCAGATAATGGTTGGAGAAATAGGTCATCTTCCATGATAAAGATATGAACATAATCTCAATCAATACCGTCGCAAGAAACAGCAAAACTGTCTTTCCGAGTTTCATATTTTTCGCGCGAAGACAACCATTTCTGAAAAGAACGCTAACGGATATTCCAAGAGTCTCCGGGGAGATAAAGCTTTGAGTATTTCTAATCCTTTCGTTTCGAGGCTGTTAGGCCGAAATTTTCTGTAATGGTTTATTATATAGTTTAAGGTTAAATACCTGATTCCTGTTTTACTTCCGAGATCATCAAACCCGATACTGATAAGTAATCGCTTCAATGTGCGGGGTGAGTAATAGTAAAGGTGTTCCACCTTATAATGAGGCCATCTATTTCTTAATACATGCGCTGTTAAGGAAGAGCAATCCGGTGTAACAAGCAGTAATAGTCCGCTTTTTTTTAGTATCCTCTTGCATTCCTGAAGCCATTCCCCGGGCTCTGAAATATGTTCGAGAACATCTACAGCAGTAATCAAATCAAAAGATTCTTTCGGGAAAGCCGCATCCTCCAACGTGCCTTTTCTCACTTTATAGCCAAGCTTAACTGCAACATCTGCAGCCGGCGATATTTCAATCCCATGGGAATCATAGCCTGCAGACCTTGCTGCTTCTATCATATAACCGAAGGCACATCCAATATCCAAATGGTATCGGTTACCGGAAGTCAATATGAGCCTATTTACCTCGTTTATGAGCCTCTTACACGTTTTAAGTTTCAGGTTAAAAGCATCCTGGAAATGATCCATTCCATAAATATCATAATATTCTTCGTTATATATATTTTGGATTCCTTCTCTTGTGGGAGGAGGCAATATCGCTTGAAGCCCGCATGCACATTTGGCTATCTGTTTGCCTTCATCAATCCCGAATATTTTCTGATATCCGTCTTTCTTCCCGCAGACCGGACAAGGGTTTAAACTCATTCACTCTCTCCCCTAAATATTTGTTCAAATCAATCACTTCATGCCATACCTTCTCCACCTCTATCCCTCTCATGCATTGGTTGTAGAAAGGGTTAGTACACTCAGCCTTCTTTCCTTCCAAAACGTTACAGCAGGGGCTACAGTAAAGATCCATATAGATAGTGCGGGCGTATTCTCTCCGTGGGCCATAAAGTACCGGGGTCTCCGGACCGAACAACACAACGCATGGGACTCCAAAGAACTGGGATAGATGCAGCGGACCGCTATCTATTGTGATTAAAAATCTAGATATTCCGAGCAAGGCAAGAAATTCTCCAAGACTAAAGTCCCCTGCCGTATTAAAAACGGATTTGCTTACATGAGAAGGTAGCAGATTTATTATCTTCTCGATATCGGCACGGTCTTTTTTGACCCCCGTCAATATAACGGGCAGCTTAAGAGATTCAACGATCTTGGTTATCAGGTGCGTACATTTTTCCGGCGGCCATTGCTTCAGGCTGCCGAGGTGGTCAGAACCGTGTGTATTCACAATCACGTACTCATTTTTCCTTAATTCCCTATGTTTCATCCATTCAGATACCCGGCGGATATATGTATCATTGATATTCGGTCTGTAGAGCGTATACTCTTTCCCGGCTCCGATTTTCTGTCCGAGTGCGCAGAACGCTTCCGTTATATAGCGATGGGGATTAAATGCCACCCTGTGTGTCAGAAGCCTGCCTCGATTAAGCAAAGAAGTGTGGAAACCTACCCTGAATCTTGAACCGGACAGCCATGCCATCAAAGACGAATAATAGGAAAAAAATTCCATATCAACAAACAGGTCAATTCCGGACTTATTCCTGAAGCGAGAGATTGTTTTAAGGGTATCAACAATAAAGTCAAACATCGTATCATTCCTTATTGTTATTACCTCATCAATAAAAGGAAAAAGCTTCAAGAGTTCGGCATTCTGTTGAAATGTCACAAAAAGGATTGTCGCTTTAGGAAATCTTTCTCTCAGAGATTGCAAAAGAGGCGTTGAAAGAGCTATACTGCCGATGCCGAAATATTTGGACACCACTATACTATGGACATCTTCTCCGGGAAGCATGTCCCGACTCTTGACAAACAATGAGAAAAGATAAGTAATAGGTCTGCCTAATCGGCGGTCGATCTTTCTCATCAGTTCGATTTTCACAGCGTTTGCCGTCCTCTCACTACATTTGGAGTTGATTGTTGTTTAACCCAACTCCACGCCCCGCAAGGTTGAAAAATATCAAGATCTATAGTCTTTACATAATATCTGCCCTCCCCCAGGCAATCCCATAAGTCCTCCGGCATCTTAAAAATATCCCCTTCAAAAAAAGAGCCCGCAGACGGTATCAAGGAATCTACAGGAGACAATAACAACAGTTTTTTCGAACCGCTTTCAAAAGTGAGAACGGGCGGCGAAGCAAATACGCCTTTATCGTCATATATTCCGGATGCGTTGCAGCCGATAGACTTATGTAACCTTAGAGCCCGGCGGAGTAAAAAATAACGACCTTTAAAATGTTTTCTCAAATATTTATCCGATGAAAAATTATACTTTTCTTTAGAAGCCTCGATATCCTGCTTTGCGCTCTGATTATAATAGTGAATAATATTGGCCTGAGGCGCCATATAAAGGTGATATCCTTTCTTTCCAAGCCTCAGACACCAATCGGTATCCTCAAAATAGAGGGGGAAAATCTCATCAAAACCGCCGACAACATCTAAAATCTTTTTTGTCGTCATTATACATGCGCCGGGAAGCATCTCCTGCCTCAGGGGTTTTTCCGACAGCCAGTACGTCAGGGTCTTCTTTATCCATCTCCTCAGAATTATTTCGTTCATGGTCTGAGAGACCCTCATAAGCTCCGATTTAAAAATCCTGCAGGGGGTAATGAGTTCGCTGAAGGGAAGCAGAAAAGTCATCTTCTTATTCCACCATGTTTTCGGTCCGACCGCGCCGCATTTAGGAAGTGTGAACAGCGCATTTAACATATTCCTTATGCTGCCGGCCTTATAAAATACATCAGGATTTGTTATCAATACGTAATCACCCCTTGCATTTCTGATCCCTGTATTGACGGCCCTTGCATAGCCTATATTTTCACTGTTCAAGATTATCCCGACATTGTCACTCTTAAGATTCAGCAGATTATCGACGTCTTCCTCTTTTGAACCGCTATCAATTACAATAATTTCATAGGACTCATCTCCAATGGCAGAGACAATTGAGGACAAACATTCTTTCAAAAGGGCCGAGCTGTTATAATTGACGGTTATAATGGACAGCATCACCTTTTCCATTCATGATGCAGGTAGCATACTCCCCACTCCTTTTCCTTTGTATCGACTTTAAAAATAATCGATTCCTTTCTGTCATAAATACATATCCCGGTTTCGTCTATCAGAAAGATAACGATCTTATATGCGCCGCCCAAAATCGGAAGGTTTTTAAAAGAGAGCGTCAGTCTCTCCCTGCCCGGTCCGTGAAAAGGTGCAAGACCTTGCTTATGCATGCTGTCGGCGTAATAACAAAGGCCGTCATTCCTGTCTACTGCAAAGCCCACATAGACATCGGTATCTTCGAAGACTTCAAAATCCAGTATGACCTCAATATTAGACAAATACCGTATCGAAGTCTCTACCGGTTGCCCATCCGCAAAAAGCCTGATATCCTTCACCTCTGCCACTTTTCTCATGACGCTATTACTTAAAGGAGGCATTTCCGTACTTTCAACACGCTCCTTTTCCCTTAAGTAATCCTCATATATCGAGATGACCTCTTTTGTATCACCGAAGGCCTGCACCCTGCCTTCCTTAAGCCACATGGCCCTGTCACAGAAATTGGCCACTGTATAAAGAGAGTGAGAACAGTAAAGCAACGTAATCCCGTTTCTCCTTAAATCCCAAATTTTATCAATACACTTCTTTTCATAGGCGCCGTCACCGACTGCAAGGACTTCGTCTATCAGTACTATCTCTGCATCAACATGAACTGCAAGGGAAAATGCCAGTCTAAGATACATACCGGTTGAGTATGTTTTCACCGGCATATCAAAAAACTCGCCGATGTCCGTGAATTTCTCTATCATGCCTATTCTCTTATTAATATGCTTCGGTGAAAGGCCCAGCAGTGCAGCATTAAGAAGCACATTTTCTCTTCCGGTAAATTCCGGGTTGAATCCTGTGCCGAGTTCAAGTATGGAGGAGACCTTTCCGCTCACTGTAATTCTCCCTTCGGATGGCTCTATTACGCCTGCAGCAAGCTTAAGAAATGTACTCTTGCCCGCCCCGTTCTCTCCCAGTATGCCTAAGGCTTCACCTCTGCGCACAGCGATGTCTATCGGGCCGAGGGCCCTGAAAACCTTGTGTCTTGCTCTCTTAAGAAATAATTCCTTCAGTCTTTCCAAAGGGTGGTCATATATATGATATTCTTTTGTGAGTCCGGCTGTTTCAACCGCAAAATCTTTCATTATAAAATATCCTTGAACGCCTCTTTTGTCTTATTAAAGACGTAATATCCTGCAACGAAAATTACCAGCGCAAAAACAGACGGATAGATGAGAGAAAATGCATCGGGCGCCTCGCCCCGCACCAGCACATTTCGATACATCTCAACAATAGAATAGAAAGGATTGAAACTGAAAAACCACCGGAACCTCTCCGGAATAGCGCTTGATGGGTAGACAATAGGCGTAACGAAAAATATCAGGTTTAAGATCATGCCGGTTGCCTGAGTTATGTCCCTGAAAAAAACCGCGATACTTCCCATACCGAAAGAGAGCCCTAATATCATCAGCACCTGAATTACAAATGGGACTATGAAGAGCGGAAACGTGTGGAATTTCAGCAGGCCCATAAAGATGAGCATTGCCAGATAGAAGATCATGTATATACAAAAGGTAACAGCTGAAGAAACAATAACTGACGCGACACAGACCTCCATCGGAAACTTCACTTTCTTAATAATATGGGCATTCTCAATGAACGTTGAAATCCCCCTTGATGTCGCCTCCGCAAAAAAGAGCCAAGGGATAAGTCCTGCAAGCAGATAGACCACGAAGGAAGATGTTCCGGAATTGTCTTCGAAGCGGACCTTAAGAATCGTCGAAAAGAGGAAAGTATAAAGAAGTATCTGATAAAGAGGCGTTGCTGCTAACCAGAATGGACCGAGCAGAGAGGCAGCATACTTTGCCTTTATGTCCTTTACGACCATATTTTCAAGGATATATCTGCCCCGGTAAATATTCACGAACAACTCTTTCATAATCTTATTATTATACCTTAAATTAGCAATGTGTTCTTTGTCGATGCTCTGCCGATATTTCAAGCCGCGACAGTCCTATGTTTCACGTTCACATAGCTTCTCGCGGCATTACCGCCTGTTTTTGCCGACGATAAAATACCGGCTGCCTGCAATTCACGGGCTAATTTGAGCGGACCCGTTCCGGACTTGATTACAACTTTGTTCAGTTGCTCGTATTTTGCCAACAGGACGAAAGCATTTTCTTTACCCCGGCAATATGATATTATAGAATAAATGAGATTTCGTGAGCTGTTGTCTACCGTCGCATCCGCAGTGAAGTTGCATTCATTTGATTCTATTGCCACAACTGAGCGGAATCTCTCAATCTATCGCAGTTTAAGAAAACAGAATTCAGTCCAATGTCTTAATCTTCCGCTTACTCTCTTGGTCGAGCTGACAAGTAAATGCAATCTCTCCTGCAGGATGTGTAATATCCACCATGCCGCAAAATCCGGAATGACTATAGATGATGCATTGCTGGAGAGGACGTATGAATTCGCAAAAACTGCATCCACAGTGTATCCGTTCGGTCTTGGAGAACCATTGCTTCATCCAAATATTGCTGAAATCGTCGGAAAGTATAAATCATCCGGTCCGTCGGTGGGGATGGTCACAAATGGTATGCTTCTCACAAAAGATATTTCCCGGGCATTGATCTTAAAGGGATTGGACCATCTGGTAATCTCGGTCGATGCAGCTGATGCCTCTCTGTTTGCAGAAATTCGCAAAGGAGGAGATTTACCAAGAATATTGGATAATATCAGGACAATGAACGGGCTGAAAAAATCCTTCAATGTGCGGAATCCTTTTTTGGCTTTCAATGTAGTTGCTCAGGCCGGAAATTTTCATCAGCTGCCTCAAATAGTGGAACTGGCTGAGGAATTAAGTATCCTTTCGGTAACAATCACACCGATCACCGTTCACTCGCATATCGCGGGAATTCAGGACCAGGCCTTGAACGGCAACATACCCCGATGGAGAGAGCTACTGGACACATGTGAGAGAAAGGCTTCCGCGGCTGGAATTAGCATTACCCTGGACCGTCTGTACCATGTGATGAATGGGGTCTCCCCCGAAGACCTTTATCATAAAACAATCCCATGTCCGGAGCCCTTCCGCTTTATGGGTATCCGAACTAACGGAGACGTTTTCCCATGCTGTAACTGGGATGTGGACCGACCTATTGCCGGGCTTTCCCGGACGGAAGATCCCAAAGTTGACCTGAAAAAATCATGGACAGATCCGAGTTGGCAAATGCTGAGGCAGAATGTCATTTCAGGAAAGTATCCCGATCAATGTAAAGCTTGTATGAGCAATTTCACCAGGCCGTTCAATGACGAGTATCTGACATAAAACAAGGACGGCACCATTTGGAGTATGTCAAAAAATTTGAAAATAACATATCTTTTTGAAAGTACCGACTTATGGGGCGGCACCAAAGTAGGGCTTGAACAGGCCGAGGCCCTTTCAGATGCGGGGTACAATATTACCATTCTCTCGAAGGATGCCGGGCCGACATGGTATGACCTTAGACTACCGGTCATAAAGGTATCCGGATTTGATGTCGATACAATCCCGGAATCCGACATAATAGTAGGCACCTACTGGCCGACAGTCAGGGCTGCCTATGAATCGCACAGGGGGATAGCGGTTCATCTGTGTCAGGGTTATGAGGGGGGTTGTAAGGAGTACAACTCTTTCAAGGCGGCTATAGACGAAGTATACTCATATAGAATTCCCAAGCTTACCATATCGCTCAATCTGGATAAATTCCTTATTGACCGTTTTAATGCGGAAACCTATTATATAGGCCAGATGTTGAATAGAGATATTTTTTATCCTTCTACTAACTCAGTCTGCAAGAAACTGTTTAAGCCTTTTAAAATACCCGGTTTTGATACTTTCAAGGTACTTGTTGTCGGACCTTTTGAGGCAGATGTAAAAAACATAGCCGTCTCTCTTAAGGGAATTTCGCTCGCCAAGAAAAGTCTTGGCCATCCTTTAAAACTAATAAGGGTTTCACAATTCCCCCTTTCCGCCGGGGAAAAGGAGATAATGAAGCCCGATACTTACCACTTTCATGTTCCCCATCAGGATATGGGGAAAATATACAGAAAAGCGGACGTCCTCATTTCGATGTCGAATGAGGCCGAAGGATTCGGACTGCCGCCACTTGAGGCCATGGCCTCCGGGATACCCACAATACTGAGTAAAATTTCTTCACACCTCGTATATGACGACCCTCAGGATTATGCAGTCTTTTCAGAATTCGACCCCGAGGCGCTTTCTGAAGTTATACTCTCGGTATTCAGGAACAGTGAACTCAGAGATAGAATCTCGAAGAGAGGACTTCTGGTTGCAGATAAATATACCAGAGAGTCTGTGGTATCAAGACTTGACCGGGCCTTTAACGACATTGTCTCCCGGTCACAACTTAAAGGCGGCTACGATAAGGTCGGCCGGAGATGAAAAAAATTCATCTTCAACCGCTTATCGGAATTATTTTACTTCTCGTTATAGGCTCTGCTTTTGTATTTTTATACTCACCGTTGATCGGCAACTGGTTCATGTCCGACGATACCTACCTGATGTGGGCATCCGCCTCACTGAAACTTCACGAAATGTTCTTCAGCCCTGAAAGACACAGGGTATTGTCAAGTAATTTTAATCCCATGTATGGAGTGTCATTCAAAATTGATTGGTTGCTGTTTAATATGAATCCCGTGGGATATGCCGTCCACAATATACTTTCCTTGTCGGCTGTTTCAATAGTTTTGTATTTCTTTATCAGGCTCTATACGGCAAGACTTTCAGCGCTTGTCGGGGTCTCACTCTTTCTGCTCCATCCTGTTACTCTCCACATGACCGGTTTATTTTTCAGAAAACACTATATCGAAGGATTATTTTGGGCATTGCTTGATCTGTATTTTTTTGTCAGGGCCGATCGCATGGGGAGAGCTTCGGTGTTATCGGCGTTTTTTTACCTCATTGCATCGCTGTACAGAGAAGTGTATGTGGTACTTCCTGCGGTAGCATTTTTAATTTCAAAGCAAAGCATGATAGTAAAACGTCTTCGAAATACTTTGCCCCTCTGGGCAGGGCTTCTCATTTATACTGTCTGGAGGTTGTGGATACGAGAGGGCATGGGCGGTTATCCGAGTAACCAGTCCCTATTCTCATTCGAAACCCTGCAATTTATTCCAAAAGTCATCGCTTCTCTTTCACTACAGTGGTCATCCGCTTACCCGGTTTTGGTATATATACTGATGACCGTACTTATCATATCTTCATTAAAATACCCCCGGTTATTATTCTGTTTTTTAATTTTGTTGATACCCATTCTTCCCGTGTCGAATATCATAACCGGTGGTCTCTCTGCTTCAAAATACTTCTTTCATCTTACAGTGTTTCTCATCATTTGCATATCTCTGCTCATCGATAAACCCCCTATAAAACAGACCGTGCTTTTCAGATTTATTCTCCTTTCCTTATGCCTCTTTTTCTCAGCGGGCTTTATTGCGCGGGACATTCACATGGTCGATGACATGCTGGACGAAAGCCGAAAAGCAAAGAGTACGGCGATGGAGTTTATGTATTCAGGAGCCCCGTATATCAGAGCCCAGCAGCCTTCCTGGTTCTATGAGGGTCTCAGGAATATCAACAGGGATTTTTTGGGGAAGCATATTCAAACACAGCTGGTCCCGCCTGACGATTTCCTTCCATATGCCGACCCCCTGAAACTCCGGGAGATAACGAACTCCGGGATAAATATACCGTACCAGGAAATACTCGAAATACGGAAGAAATTCAGAAAAGGTCCTATCAATATAAAACTGCATGTCGATAATTACAAGCTGTCGTGGGATTTCGGACCTCATAGGGATAAAACGTATACCTTGCTCCGAAGTCTCGTGAGCGGACTCTATTATAATAAATCCGACCTGATATCATCCGGGACATATATGTTGGGGAAAGGCGATACGCATGATACTCCGGAGGCAGTCTTTATTAGGGTTCTTTACCATACCGGCACCGGAGAGATAGTCATTTCTCCCGAGTTCAAACTCATGATCCCAAGCAATAAAACAATTGACTATGTTCAAGCAGCAGAATGACCCTGTAAAAAGGTCATGACCTCTTAAAGCCGGCCGGGATCCCGTCATATTTTTTAACAGTCTGCCGGATCATGCCTCTGCAACAATCACGATCTCTGATGCATTCAGGTTATCCTCACTCGATGATGATTATGCAGTTATTGTCGCAGAGAAGAAGTGAGACTATGTTATCAAATTCAGTGTCACATTTTTTTCTTAAGACCTGCTATATAAATTCACTTGACATTACCTTATACCTCTGATAACCTTTTTTAAAAAGGAGGTGGGAGATAAAATATATGTTATTTAGGGTAAGGCATTCCTGTGCAAAATATCACATTCAGACGCACTGAATACCTGTAAAAACATGCAACTATGCTTGTGAGAAAGAAGAGGGATTGTATGAATACGAAAATAAGACTTATTATAATTTTGCTCTTTTGTCTATTTATAGCATTACCCTATGGGAAGGCAGAGGCAGTTCTTGGTATACCCGACAACGTACAGTCTGCCACTTTAATTGTTCCTTTAATGGAGAGGGGGATTTCCAGCCCCTATAACACCCTGACTGTTGTAGATAGCCTATGCTTAGGTCCTCGTACCATCCACTGGCAGGTATGGGATATGGACGGCAATGCGACGCCTCTTAATGGCAACGTCACCCTTCAAGGGTCATGGGTGTCCGATTTCGGGACCATCCTGGGAGGAGCCTCAGGGGCGACACTCACCCAGTTGACTGATGGTTCGTTTTATCACGGATTCATGACAATAGACATGGTGACTGCAGCAACAAGTTTGCTTCCCACTAACCCTGCTTATCCGTTCTCCGGGACCAATTGTCTGACAGGGTGGACCTACTACGTGAGGCTCAGTGAAGGCTCATCCAATGGACTCCCCATGGTCCATATAGAGGGGGGAGTAGGTACAGATGTCCATACAAATGCAAGGGGATTTTACCAAGCGGATGATGACAGGGAGGAAATAGATAATCATTCACGCTACTATGCATACCTTACAACAAAGGGGCTGTCTATTGTTGATGACCCCAACGATAAAACCGACTATACCATAAGCAGGGTGTATTGCCAGGGAAATGGTGAAACCAGAATCATTGTCTGGGCATGGGCGCCCGCCCAATTCGGGACTACTTCCAAACCGTCTGATCATGTCGCAGGCGGGCCATTTCAATATTGGCAGTTCGGTGAATCAGGCACTCAGGTTGCGGATAGTACGGTAGCGCTCAATCACATCGTGAATGTCATCAATGTCCCGGGCGACACAAACGGACAGGTCTGGATAAACAATATACCTGACAACTTTAACGTTTATGTCTTTTCAATCAACTCTGCTAATAATATTGCAAATCCAGCCTTGACATGGGATGCCTTGTTCGAATCCACTATACTGCCTCAGTGGTTGCCATAATAACGGAATGTAAAATAAAAAAAGTCAGGGGAGGTCAACTCCCCTGACTAATCAATCCTTGAGATCCGGCTCTTATCCCTCGGCAACAATCACTATCTCGTTCGCCTTCAATTCCTCTTCCTGTAATTCCGGCAGAAGCTCCTTGAGACGGGCAATAAACTCGCAACCTTTCCGGGGCAGATTGAAACTCTGGAAGTGTAACTCTTTTATCCTGTACCCGGCCTCTTCGAAAAGCTCGGCATAGGTGTTCCTTGTGAAGAATCGTATGTGCGTCCCTGAAAGTATGCTGAAAGGGATGTAATCCCATCTCCCCTTCAGCATTTCGCGGATGATCGCCCAGTTAGTCACGTTTGGAGAACTCGCGATGAAGAGACCTCCGTCCTTCAGATGCCTTCTCAGGAGTTTCACGACCTTCCAGGGATTATTCAAATGTTCTAATACATCACCGCAGACAATACAATCATACAGACCGAGTCTTCCCTCATCAAGTATAGTTTCGACATCCCCATGTTTAACATAGTCTAACCTGGCTCCGGCAATATCAACCAGTTCACGATCCGATTCAACTCCGGTAACAAAACATTCCTGTCTTTTTTTAAGCATTTCGCCGAAGAGACCTCCGGCAGAACCGATATCAAGAACTTCTCGGGCATCGAGAGGTACATATTCCAAAAGGTCATCTCTGCCGCTTTCGTAACAATTACCATAACGGTGGGCATAAACCCCTTTAGCTACACCAAACCTTAATCCACCATTTTTCACAATCTTTGGCAAATCAATTAAAGAACCGTCTTCCGGTAAAACATTCAATAGTTCACTTCTTAAGGCAAGACAGAAATTATCTATTTCATCAGCCTCTATTATATTATCTTTATATTCATCATAGATATCCTTCACTGCCCATTTTAATACTGATATTGTTTGATAGATATAAGGGGGTGCATGCCTCTGATATAGTATCTTACTTTCATTGGTCACAGGTACGATGACTGAGAATTTCTTTTGGTTCAAAGCTATCCTCGATAGGACATTGATGCCCTCGTATGTGATAAATAAAATGCCGTAGATAAAGACAAACACATCGTAACCTTTATAATTAAAAAGGTCTCTGACCATTAAAGAGCTGTCTCCATCAATCTCAAATAAATCTAAGGTCTTATCATTGCTCTCCAATAGCAGATGTCTGCTGACCCTCTGTGCGGTCTCCCCTTCCATACCTTTGAAGCTATTCTCTTTGATAATAAAAACGGCTATTTTACTCATTATTGAAGTGTTTTCTTCTCCCTTTAAAAAACAGATACGACATCCATACAATGAAGGTTGTTACTGAAATAATAATACCCGAATAAAAGCTTATGGGTCTATAATAAAAAAGGACTTCACTCCTTCCGCTTTCGACCATTACACCCCTTAAAAGCCCAAATGCCTTTATCATCCTTTCCTCCTTCCCGTTAACCCTCACCTTCCAGCCGGGGTAATAGAGGTCACTTAAAACAAGGAGCCCGCCCTTTGATTCTACTTCAATAGCTACCTCATCAGAAGCATATTTTTTAATCATAACCTTCTCATATGAAAATCCCCCCTCGTCCCCCTTTATTAAAGGGGGGATAAAATTTACGAGTCCGACTTTCCTGAAATTAATGCCTCCCTGCAACTCATTTATTATACTATTAAGATCATCGTTAATCCTTATCTGATGTAATACAAAGGCCCTCTCCATAACATTTCTGTTTTCGTATATATGGATACCTTCGTATGCCCCTTTGTACCCCAGAAAATCAAGTTCCCTTTTGTGAAGTCTCAATAGCTTTGCATGAAGGGACATCTCTTTTTCATATCCCGGGGAAAGACCGAAATTTCCTAACACGATACTTCCGTCACCGCTACCAGCCCCTTCTATGATAAAAGTAACTTCCTTGCCCATATAATTCGAGACATCCAGCCATTGGTCATTCCAAACACCATCATGTACAATCAATTCCGCAGCTCTGTTTTCTACCATTATTTTTACTTTAGCTGTTGTGCCCTTTGGGACATCTTTCATTGAAAAACCTGCAAAGATAAAAGGCTCCGATACCCTGAGTTTTGTTTCGAATACGAACTTCATCGGAAAAAAGAAGGAGAATCTCTCATCAACACCCGGATTAAAAACACCATAGTGTGCCCCTCCTTTAATGGAATGCCTGACCATGGCGTCAAATAAACGCACCCATCTCACGGAAGCAATATGAGATTTTATGGCATCCTCAAGCCTTCGGGGGTCCAACAGATCATGGCTCATAATGTATTTAACACCCAAAAGGTCAATAAACGGCGACGTTGCGGTAAAGAGTGGGTTCGGATTATTGGTCTGCGGCACACTAAAACCGAGAAGGTTTTCAGAGAAAGTATAATAATCACCGGGCAGCAAAACACTGACAGCCCTTATGTCATGCAAACCGATGGCATTACCGGTCAGAGGAGGGGCGCAGTTTCCGCTCCCGGTAATCCTGTAATGCCCCGGCCCTTTCATGACGGCTGTATAAGGCGGCTCCTGATAGGGATTGTACCTGTCCGGATGGTCTTTCGGCATATACAGGTAGAGTTCCACGATGAGCATGAGGAAAACAAGTCCTCCAAATACATGCTTCTTTTTTGAGAGACGGAAGGTAACAGCGACAAGCGCCGTTCCTGAAAGTGTGAGGAACAGGACAGCAGTCATATGGTTTTTGACCCCGGAAGGGCTCCGGCCATAGAGGAAGAAGAAATATAAGGCGACGAGAGAAGAGACAAAAAATACGGAAAGATAAAACTTCTTCCTGTTCCCCCTGCCTGATAAAAGGTCATCAAAAGCAGAGGCGGACATTACCGCCAATGAGAAATAGAACATTGCATTGTATTTCAGGAATTCAATGCTTCCGATAACAGGCAGTCTCGAAATAACATGCGGCGGTAAAACGCCGTATATCATAGAAAACATAAATAATGAGAAGATGATAAAAGGAAAGGTTTTCTTTAACGTGTTGAGGTTAAGCACAGCATAGAAAGATAAAATCAATATTACTATCGCCGTGTGGGGCAAAATAATATGGGGCTCCCAATGGAGCCATGACCCATAGAAATAATTTTCCCATCCGAGGAATAGCGGCTGAAACAGTGATACAGATGTAATCAAAGGGATCGTATGACCGGCAGCCCCTGTCCTTATGGCTTTTGCAAGCGGAGAGGCATGCAAGTAGAGTTCAATGAAGGGTATAAGCACTACTGCTGCCATTAGTGCACCGGAGACCGTACCGATAATTACCTTCCATCCCTCTCTATGAAGACCCTTGATGGAATCTTTCATATAACCCTTCCAGAGCGCATAGGGGAAGAGGAGAGAAAGACACATGATCACATCGGGTGTCTTTCCGGCAATCAGTGCAAATGAGAGAAGAAGCGACATGAAGAATGCGTTTTTGAGATTTTTTCCATTGCTCCATCTCTCGTAAAAATAGAAAACAGCCGGCAGGTACATTACTGTGCTTAACGGATGCAGATTTACCCACCAGACGGAATATCCCGATAACATGAAAAAAGAAGCGCCGAAGAGGGATGAAGCATGAGAGAGGTGCAGTTCCCTCAAAAAGAGAAAAGCGAAGGAACCCATCACAAGAAGCCTCAGGAGAAAAAACATGTCCTGCGAAAAGGGGTGAGGAAAAAGGTTCAGAAAAATCTTCAGAGGGTTAAAAACTTCTGTATTTAAATTGCCGATAAGCGGGATTCCCAGACCTTCAAGAGGGTTCCACACAGGCAATGTATTCTCATTCAGTATCCCTCTTATTATGTAGGGATTAGGCTCGTTCACATACGCATTTCCGCCGATATCGAAGGAAAACGGCATCTCGGGCCTGTATCCTGAAAAGCCGTAAGGGCCGTTGGGGGTTGCCCCAGGGAGCAGGGAAGACGTAGAAAGGGTCTTCCCCGAAAAAAGCACGTCATTGAAAAAAAAGATGAGCAAGATAAGTAAAAGAAAAAGCCCTAATTTATTCTTGCCCATAATGATTTCAGCTAAAGGAGACGCCGGGCGTCTCCTTTAGCTGAGCTATGATTTACATTACTTCGAAGTCACGATACTTGATGTTATTATCTTCATTAGTCTCTCCAACCTGACCATCGGCGTCCGCAACTGCGATAATATGATAGTATGTGTGGAGTATCAAACCGCTGAAGGTCATATCGCTAAAAGTGAGAGTCGTTGATGCTCCTGCGGCAAGCCCTGATACGGTTTTCGTGCCGTTCACCAGGAGTTGGCTGCCTTCCGCCGTATAGCCGTGGGACATATAGATCTTTACTGTGAATGGACCCGCAGCACCTGTGCCAAGGTTTGTTACAGTCACCGTAGCTGGAACGCCTAAGCCATTAGAACCGGCTGATGTCGCTCTAAAATAGCTTACAGTAAGGTCCGCCGCACTGCCGGTTTGAATGTTCGCAGAACAACTCGCTGTCGAGCCACCGTATGAGCCGTTGCAGGTCCAGGACCACGGTCCGCTGCCGCTTACCGATGACGCAGTGCCCGCGCTGCAAAGATTGGTGGTTGGCACTGATGTAAACGTCTGCAAGTTCGATGAGCCGCACACTCCGTCGACCTTCTTCTGTGCAGAGCAGCTTGCGTTCTGGCCCCCGTTCTCACCATAGCAGGTCCAGCTCCAAGGCCCTTGCCCGCTAACTGCAGACGCCGAGCCTGATGAGCAGAGATCTATAGGCACCTGTGTCAAGCCCTGGCTGTACGTGACGCACACGCCATTGACAGAAGAGTTAGAATTTATTTCGTATGTCATAACATGCAAATTAGGCGCTACAACTGTGCCGTCTGTACAGAATACATATATTGTGTTCGTAAGTTTGTCAAAGGACATGGTGATATCATTGTTCACGAGGTCATTGTTATGAATAAGAAAAGGGTTTACTGCAACATTAGGGGTCGCAGTCCCTAAAACGCCCGTCACAGCAAAATCTGCCACAGGAAGAATAGCGCCAGTGTCATCCCTCACTTCAAGATACGCCGAATAACTCGGTGTTTCAGCTGGGCCACACCCGCCGGTACACTCGATAAAGCCCCTGACAAGAACATTATTGCCAAAAACACTTGTCTGTTGAGCCGATGCCACGGCAACAAATGCCATTAAGGCAATGACAAACACACTAACTAATAACGATAGTCTTTTCATCTTAGCCTCCTCTTAATTGTTACCTAAACAAGTATACTCCATTAGTCATGGAATTACCGTGATATATTCCACAGCCTTCTTACTGAATGTAATGCAAATGCCATACCAGCTAACACCGATATCCATATACTAAATTTAAACATCCGCAAGGGTTTTTGTCAAGAATTTTCTTTTATTATTAGGTATTATTAAGAAAAGTTAATCTGATACTTGAAAAAAATACCAACCGGTCGGGCTTTTTTTGTCAATCCATTGACAATATATGTCATTCCAATCTGAACCTGTGCCGCCATTTTCCGTCCTTAAAGATCCACTCATCAATAAAGACATCCTTAACGGGCTTGGGGATCGGAGGCTTTATTACGCTGATTCTCACAGCCACGGTCCCTTTTTCCCCTTCAACCTCTGTTTTATCTATGTAAAAAGACTCAATCTTAAATTTCTTTATCAGCTTGGCCGTTTCCTGGTACTGTGCGAGCGGGGGCAAGTCTGATTTCTCTTCCATTTTGTATGTCTCTTCATATTTTTCCAGCAATCGCAGTTTCCAGTATTCCTCAGCCTTTGATTTTAGTGATTCTTTCAGGTCTACTTCCTTTGGCATTGTCGCACAGCTATGAAGCAGAAACAATATTATTGGGAATAAAAGAGCAGCTTTCTTCATTCAAAATCCTTTCAAAATAACTCTTTCAATAACTGTTTATTTCACTTTCAGTGTGTACGCCCTTAATCCATGATGGAATGAGGGATTCTCGTCTCCGAGGTTATACACAATCAGGAACGAACCATCTTTGTTCTTTCCTACTCTTAAGTCTCTGGACCCTTTCGCTTCATCAGGAGAAAGGGGGTACTGTCCGATCTCAGTCCATCCATCATGATGATACCGGAACAGGTGAATACCGTCTTCTGAAAGCACAACCAACTCCTTTGTGCCAATCCCGTCGATGTCCGCGAGATCAAATGCGATGGGCCTCACTTTCTCGAGACCGGCGGAGAGATCCCGGAATCCATCTCCGTTCCATTTCAGCACAGAGAACTCGATAAACGCACCTCTGCCGAGTGTCGAACGCATGAAAACGACTTCATCTTTTCCATCTCCGTCCAGATCACCCACCCGTGCAATCATGGGCATGGTATTTACCGCTATATCCGTCTGATAGCTCTTGAAATCACCTTTTCCATCTCCGAACCAGATGCTCTTTTTCCCTTCCTTCACTGCCAGCGTGGCGACGGCAATGTCTTTTTTCCCGGCTCCGGCGATATCACCTACTGCAAAGGAGTCTCCAAACCAGCCGCGGCTGTCCTCAATCATGCGGATATCCCAGTCTTTACCACCTTTGTTGATGCCAATCAGGAGACCCTGAGGCTTGTAAGCGGTCCCATATGATGACTCTGACAGGGCCACAATATCGGGCCATCCGTCGCCATTGATGTCTGCAATCTCTACCGCGCGCGATTGGAAGGTTTTTTCCGGAACAGTGAAAGCCATCTCAGCAAAACCTCCGCTCTTATTGTTCTGCAAAATCATTATTTTCCCTGAATGTACTGCAAGGACAATATCCGGATAACCATCTGCATTGATATCCCCTGCTGCAACTCCTCCATAGCCATAGCTCGCTTTCGGGAAAGTGTACTTTCCCTCTCTCCAAATTCCATCCTTACCCTGAAGAAATATAAACGGCCTGTTCTGATCAGCCTCTGCTTTCCGCGGAGGAGGAGCAACAATATCAAGGTACCCGTCTCCATCCATATCGACGAGCGCTGTGTTCTCCCTCCAGAGGCCTTCAGTAGGAAGCCCCTTCGATATGTCGGAAACGTTATACGCGCCTGTACTCTCCCGGCCAACAGGCAACGCCGCACAACCCAAATACGATAATACAGACAAGGCCATTATTATATTTACAACAAATCTTTTCAAACCTACCTCCCTGTCAGTCAGTCAAAAATGCAAAAAAAGAGGGGGATAGATCTTTTCTATCCCCCCTTCAGATCTTTAACAAAAACTGTGAATCCCGATTCCGGGAAAAAAGTTTTTAATGCACTGAACTACAGATCCAATCCGCAAGCAGGACCCGTAATATACGTAAGAGTTTCCGGAACGCTGCAGTAATCTCTGTGCATCGGATGAATAACATCCCAGCTCAGCTCACTTGTGTCCGCAGCTTCCCTCTGGTAAGCCCATCCGAAGATCGAGTAGTACTGACCCGTAGTTAAGGTACAGACAGTGACGTCCGTAGTACCGGTTATTATATGGGAAACCCCGCCAATATCACCGGATTCAACTATGCCCAGTTGAGCAAAGCCGCCCTTGGGGAAACCTGTGTGAATGACCGGAAGGTGTTGTCCCACATCGATTATGTTGAGTTCTCTCGGAATGCCAATCTCGAAATCCGGGCAGACCTCTTGTTCATTACAAATTATACCGGTGAGCTTCCTTGAGAACAGAGCGCCCGAACAATTTACATATTCAACATCACATGTTACCTTGCCGATCTGATTTCTTCCTGCCATAATTATCCACCAGTTCCATGTCTGTGCCTTATCATTCAGTAAAAAGTATCTTGGCATAAAATCATGGGCTGTGATAGGGGCAGCACCAGCGTCTTCTTCCATACGTGCGCCGGCACCATCTTCGAGCCCGATGCCGTTAAGGCCGCTGACAAATCCTAAATTTAAGTCCTCAAGATAGGCCCATGAAACAAGGTCGTTACCGCTAGTTTCTGTATTGGTGAAGATTACATAACCGGCGTACCAATCTTGCCCTTCCACGGAAATTCTCATCTGGTCCTTCTGAGTGGGGCTCATGCTATCGATGATGTCCTTGCAGTTTAAGGACTCCACATCATGGCAGGTAAGCGGCTTGTTGAAAGTAAGAACTTCTTTGCTGCAGGAGTTTCTTACCGAAGCATGCGCTACTATCACCGCATTGCCGTCAGGGGTTGTTATAATAGGTTCGACTAATGTTGAACACTCTTTGTCACTATCAAAACCGGCGTGAGCAAGAGCGAAGGCGGTATTCAGGCCATGGGATGCATCCACACCGCACATAATTGGGATTACGACAGCATTTGCGGGCACATCGTCAGCTACACCAAGGACGGCATGGGCAGTGCCTATGCCACAGAGTAACATAGAAAGCATTGCTACGATTGTTAATAAACTTCTTATTTTCACTTTTAAACCTCCTCCTTATGGGAATTCAGGAACTCAGATTTCTAGCCAATGGCTAAGACAAAACAGAATCTAAAACCTCACCTTTAGCCTGCCTTTACTTATCACCTCCTTCACTTCAAAAAAATTTTCTGCAATCTTGAGTGCTATCAACGATAGCCTATTACTTATCATTAACTTCTCCCTAACTTCTCCCTGCACTGGACATCTCTATTTCGCATAAATTTTAAATAAAGGTCTTGCCTTTGTCAAGCTTTTTTTTAATAACATTCCCCTTAATCATTCTATAGTTAGTGAGTATAACCATATTATTCCGCGCCTGTCAAGTACTATGATAGAAAAGCTCAGTGCATTTCTATGCAAAAAACAGACCAGATTCAATCCCGTGTAAATGCCTGTATTTCGGGATACAGGGAGTCCCTGTTTGTGTGTTTTCTGCATCATTTCTGTGTATTTTGTGCCATATTGATACACGTTGCTATTTAAAAATAAAATGCCTCCGGAATCCTTATCATATCCTGTCCTATTCATTCCAGCCTCCCGGAAGACATCCCCTCAATGTCCTTTTTTACACCCTTATCAATACGCTCTAAATATTCCGAGGTTACCTCGCCTGCTTCCTTACCGCTTTTGATAACATGCGGTGTAAGCAGTATTATAAGCTCTGTCCTGTCGGTTTTAACTGATGTATTAGAAAAAAGACTGCCTATGAGAGGTATCTTGCTCAAGATAGGGATGCCGTCTATCTGTTTTGATTTGTTTTCTCTTATAAGCCCGCCAATAATGATCGTCTCCCCGTCCTGTGCGATAAGATTCGTAGAAGTCTCTGTTTTATCTATAGATGGATACTCTTGCCCGGCGATGATCGCATTTGTCGTGCCTGCTGAAGATATCTCCTGAGTCAACTCAATTGAAACCAGTCCGCTGTCATTAATCTGTGGCTTCACCTTAAGAATGATTCCTATATCTTTGTACTGTATTGTTGATGTAGTAGGAATTGTACTATCTGCAGTTGTGCCCGCAACATAGGTGGTCGATGAAGTGGCAAGGGGAATCTGTGATCCCACCTGTATCCTTGCCTCACGGTTATCCAATACGAGTATATGGGGCGCTGCAAGGACCTTGCCTTTTGAATTCAGCAGGGCGGCAGTCAACTTGGCTCTTACTATATTGCTGGGATCTGTCGCCACAAAGGTAAATCCTTTTCCGGTTGACGCATCCAGTGCCCCACCCGTGGGTAGACTAGTCATGTTGCCACTCAGACTCTTGACATTGAGATTTTGCAAAGACCATGAAATCCCGAAATTCCAGTTGTCTGTTAGTGTTACTTGTGCGATGAGTCCTTCGATCACCACCTGTCTCGGCATGGTATCGATCTTCTTGAGGGTCTCTTCGATGAATGAATAATCGCTGGGTGTTGCAAGGATTATGAGCGAATTACTTATCTCATCGGCAAAGGCCCTCGTCTCAGGGGATACAAAACCGCCGCCGCCTGAAACCGCCGTTGAAGCGCCTGTCTTCGGAGCAGCCGGCTGGGGCTGTGCAGGGACTGTTCCGGTTGTCTTTGCCGGAGCAGGATAAGTCTGAGACGGAGAATGAGACGGGGTAGAAGCAGTTCCGGAAAAAATCGACTGCAACAGAGAAGCTATATGTTCCGCCTTGCTGTTCTGAAGCGGATAGACAAATATCTTCGGTTTTGCTACAGCAAACATTTTATCAAAGACCCCGATCCATTGCCTGATGTAATCGAGCTGCTGCTGAGAAGACGCCACCACGATAAGGGCGTTCATGCGGAAGATCGGAAGGATCCTCACTGTCCCGCCCTGCAACTGAAGGCCCAGCGCATTTTCGATATCAGGCATGGCCTCTTTCAGTTCGAGGTTCTTGAACGCGAACATTTCTATGGCAACCTTTCCCGGTGTTTTGCCGATCTGGGAAAAGACAAGTTCTTTTGAGACATCGGCCAAAGGTATTATCCTGTAAAGTCCGCCTTCTTCCACAAAACCGATGCCGTTCATTCTGAAGATAATCTCCATCACGGAGAGGACCTGGTCCTTAGGGATGGGTGTGACGGTCCTGAAGTTGACCCTGCCCTTCACCTGCGGGTCGATGATGTAGTTGACTTTGAGGACGTCGGCAAAGATTGTCTGCACCACCTCGAATATGTCCGCATCGTCAAAAAAGAAACTTACGGTAGGAGACGCCTTTTGAGGCTGTGCGGGTTTCTCCGGCATAGCCTGTTGTTGTTGAGGTTGAGCCGATAAGGGTTCTTCCGCCTTAGGCTTCTGCGCCCCGGCTTCCGGCTGATTCATTTCCGGCGCCTTTATTTCAGCTTCAGCCTGCGGGGGTTTTTCATCTCCCGAAACCTGTGAAAAAGACGGCGGAACGATATATAAAGAAAGTATCAGACTGATAAGAGTAAGAAAATAGGCCCTATAATTCAAAAACGCCTCCTTCGATATTTCTTGTTATACTCATGTAACAATAATTTATTCTCATTTTATTGTCAAGATTGACCCCGTTTTTTCTCTGCTATTTTCTCCCGGCCCGAAAAATACTTCCGGACCGGCTTGTCTACTCGCTTACCGCAGAATAAATAATTATAACAAATGCAATGAAGATATTACGTTTTCAAATTCCGGTGCAATAGTGTCCCACAGATACCGTTGCGCGTATCTGCGGCCATGGAGTCCCAGATCGTGTCTCATATCATCATGTTGAAGGAGCATCCCAAGTTTTTCACGCAACCCATCGGAAAATCCTGACGGAAAACTGACACCAAATCCATTTTTTTCAACGAATTGCAATTCGGGGATATCGCTCACAATCACAGCCTTTCCGCAGGCGGCCGCTTCTATAATGCTTATCGGCGAAGATTCATGCCGTGACGGAAGGACAAATAATTTTGCCCGTGACAGGAGTCTCATTCTCTCCTCGCCTGTCACAAACCCTGCATAGGCAATTTTCCCGCGCAAGGAAGGCGGGCATCCCGACAAAACGGTTTCAAACTTGTCGGATTCATATCCTGCGAGCACGAGCTTAAGATGTGGATATTCCGGAGCCAATCGTTCAAAAGCGCTTATCAGGAGATCGATCCCTTTCGTATACCTGTCTATCCTGCTGAAAAAGAGGATATAATCGTCTTCTTCGGAATTTATGTCCAACAGATTTTTATCGATTCCGTTCGGGATGACGGAACATACTTTGACATGCCTCCTTATCCCGGCCATCACTTTATTTTTCGTCACTTCGGATACAAAGATAAACTTATCAAAGAGGCACGGATAAAACTTCTCCGCAAAGTTCATCGGGGTTGAGAGCAAGGGATTAAATTTTTCAAATACATGCTTATACATTACTCCCTGGACCTGCAGGATAACGGGCGTCTTCGTCATCAGCGGTGAAAAAAATGGGGTTGAAGGCAGGAAATTCTCAACGATGATATCGAAATCATCTCCGTGTTTTTTCACGTAAAGCGCCGCCTTCATCGTATATGCAAGCACGCTTTTCATGAGGCTCTTTGACTCCGTCCCGACGAAAACATGCTTCAGTCCATGGATATCACCGTCTTTGGCGCCCGGATATTGCATGCACAAAAGCGTAATATCATGCCGTTCCGCCAACCGTTTGTATATTTCATAAGCCCTGACCCCTGCGCCGCCAAAACCGTAAGGGCTGTTAAAGCTTTCATAAATGATCTGAAGAATTTTCATAGGGAGCATTGTCAGCCTGCAGGCCACAATACACTGCCTGATCTGCAGATGGTTTCTCTCTGGCGTCTTCCTTTGCCTCCATAATCCCCTTTATCTTGCATGCCTTGAAGACCCACCAGTAGGCTTTGTAAACAAGTATCTTCGTCAGGTCATCAAACACAAAAGGGTATTTCTGTTTAAGAGAGGCGATCCTGTCAAGTTCCCTGGCTGAATTGACCTTTGCTTTAAATACCGCCGCAATGTCATTCCACAATTCTTCAGCTTCGATAACTTCCGTCCACCTCTTCACTTCGGGATCATCATGCAATATACTGAAGACATACTGCGACCTTCCCTGCCTGATAAGCCTCATGCAGAAATCGTCAAAGGTGACGGCCCTCACCATCTTGCTTGCCGCCTTACCATTATAAACAACCTTCAGCCCGTATTTCGAGAGACGGTACCCGAGTTCGATGTCCTCGCAGCCGAACCTGAATACCGGATTGAACACCCCGTTTTCCAGCAGGAACCCCCTTTTGCACGAAGAACGGCCTCCCCAGAAATAGGTGTAGTCAAGAATATCTCCATGCTTGATATGCGGATATGAAAAAAGGAAACAGCCGACTTCCGTTATGAAATTCATCAAAGGTGTAATGACAAGGTCTTGAGCCCATGTCGTGTAATGCAAAACCGCCATATGCTGCTCGGAGTATTTCCTGTGCGTCTTGATATGCTCCTCAAGAAGTGTAGGCATTGCTATATCGTCGTCATCCAGAAACAGGACAATCTCGCCGCCCGATGCGAATATCCCATGGTTCTTGGCCGCTGCCAGCCCGGAATTCTTCTGATAGAAATATGTGAGCGGCAGTAAAGGCTTGAAATTCTGCACAAGATTCCTGGTATCGTCGGACGAACCGTCATCTATAATAATGATTTCGTAGTCATTCTTCGATACCGTTTGCCGGGTCAGACTGTCCAGCACCAGCTTCAGATAGCCGGAACGGTTGTATGTGCAGACAATTACACTGAGTGGTATTTTTCTATTCATAATTATTATTGTTAAATTTTATCATAATTTACTGCAATACTTTTTTAATTTCAAGAACCTCTATTCGCAAAAGCCGAAGATTATGTTAAATAACAATATCGGTTAATTGCGAAGTGAAATACATTGCATGGCTGGAAATGAGTCAATTATCACTATTATAGACAGTAGTTAAGGAAATAGTCCTGAAAGGTATCGTCTTCTTCATCGCTATTGGTTGAATGAGCCTTTCTGTTGTCCCTATAAATGCCCATTTATTTACTCCGTGTGTCTCACATATCTCCTTTACAGTTTTTATGTCAGTCCTTTTGTGCTTGCGCAATATTAGCGAGACCATAGAAATCAGCCCTTAACTCAGATAATTTATGACTCTTTCATGCAGAAGATTATTTGAGCTTTTTTAAGAGGAACGAAGATGATAAAACACAAATTTGGAACAGTCACATGATCTGATCCAATAGACTCATACGGAAAAGAATTTTGTGGTAGTCTTAGGCACACCTCACCCTTGAGAATATTACCTATAGCTATCACAAACTGTTAAGTGTTGTCTGCTTGCCTTGACAACAACGATCCCGAATCAGAGTGTATCTCCCCTTCCTCAAAATCAACCATGCGTTTGTACAGTCAAATGCCATCCAAATATTCAGCGCGATTAAATTATTATTTTACACTATTCAGAGTATAGTCTTTAGTTTCCACATTTTTCCCATTATTAAGAAAATGCAAAAAGCACCAACTAAACCTGCCAAGGAAACTGCAAATCCGATTCGAAAACTTTTTGGATTAAATTCAAACAGCACAATATGTTTACCCTTAGGGATACTTGTTCCCATAAAATAATAATTTGTCCGTATTGCATCATGCTTATTACTATAATCCACACTCGCTTCCCACCCCGGATAATAAGTTTCACTCAACACAAGCAGACCGGGACAATCATTCTCAACAACAATTTCCCGTGTATTGGGATGAAATTCGACTATTTCCACATTCTTTTTTCCAGAACATATCCCTTTATGCTCAAAAATCACCGGCTGTTCAACAACAGCCCGATTTCTAACGTCAAATTCCTTATCAGAAAGCCTATCAATAATCAGGTCTGGATCGCTTATATAGTCGACCTGACTTGCAAAATAGGCCCTCGGTAGCGTTTCTTCCTCAGACAATATTTTTATTGAATGATCAGGGGTCACGATATATTTCACATTGGACAGCATAAGGAATTTCCTAAAGTCTATATCCCTGAATTTTCCATTGAATATTCCATATCTTTTCAGAATCATGGGTTTGACACCGTCAACGAGAAAAACTTTATGCAAAATTATCCTATTAAATCCGAGGATATCCAATTTGAAATAACTATAAGGCATATATGGCAAATAGGCAGAAAACGTTTTATGGTCTTCTTTCCCATCATCGATATAAATTCTATACATTCCCCGCTCTATGTCTTCTTTGTCTATAAAAGGATTCTTCTTTTCTATTTTCTTTGGTAGTTCTCCACTGTCAACCATCGATAGCAAAATAGCAGGTCTTTTTTCCAATTCCTTATGGTCCATCTTATGACCAATGGTCTCAGCTCCTTTAAAATGAATATAAAAATCAAAGAAAACTATAACAGTTAAAAGAACATACAGGACATTTTTACCCCTACTGCTTATAAGAAACCTTAGTATGATATTCAAGAGCAAAAAGATAATAATGAATATTACCAGGTCAGAAATAATATTCGACGACATATCATCGTTCACAGTCGATGAAAATGCCTTTAGCGTTAAAGCAAGAAGAATCAGCAAGGTAATGAGCCAATACACGTACAGAATTCGTGTCTTTACATTTTTACCTTCCGAAATATTATCAATTCCTATCCCTGTAAGAAGGGCCGAGAAAAAAATAAAAACAAACCGGCAGTTTACAGGAGACCGGAACAGATCAAACCCGGGCGCGATTGAATACAGCACTTTAAAAATCAATCCGTTATCGCCCATGGCTATTAAGAGTGTTAATAATCCCATGCCGGCGAAGAACCATGATTCCCTTCTCATTTTCACAAAGCTGTATGGAAGAACTGCGAGGAAAATAATGCCGCAATAAATTGAAGAATGGGTTATATCAGTCATTCCGATGTAGGGCCCCCGGACGCTTCCTACATAATTTGGAAGTAGTGCAGTGGCAAGATGAAGCGGGTGGAGTTGTCCCGATGTAGTCACTACCTCGTATAACATTGGCCCGTTCCTGCCGGACATCTGCAAAAATTCAAAAGTCGGTAGAAGCTGCACAGCGCCAATCAATATACCAAACACCAGTGACAGGATGAGGAGCTTAACAGGAAAAAAGGTAAACCTTCTTTCTTCATCATTAATAAAACACCGGAAAACTGCAACAAATATAACCACATAAAGGATATACAGCAGCGTCTGCGGATGCCCGGCAAGGATGAGAACTCCGATTGACAATGCGGTCGGGAAAAAATATCTGATATCCAAATTCCCCAGCCCCTTTTCAAAGAAATATAAAATGAGTGGGAGCCAGACAACGGAATCTATTATAGTGAGCTGATGAAAATGGTTAATCATAAACCCGCTATACATATAAATCAGGGCCGTAACAATTCGTCCGGCAGTGTTTTTGAGATGTAAGCCTGAGTAGCAATACATAAAAATACCTGCCAGGATATAGTGGAGTACAAGTTGGATATAAACAATTTTTGCAGTAAATACAGTCAGCAATGATATCATCAAATTGACAGGGTAGAAAGTCTGGTTCTGCGGATCGGCAAAAATCGGATATCCGTCGAGCAAAAAAGGATTCCAAAGAGGGATGGTGCCGTTTCTCCATAGGTGGCTTGTATACCACAGCAACGGGAAAAATTCATCAGCCGCATCTCCCATGATAGCCCTTCGATCCCAAAAAATGCCCTGTGCAAAAAACAGCAGAGAAGTGCCCGCAATAAACAAAACGGAATAGAGGACTTTTCTATTTTTGATCATGATGATTTTTCAGCGAACAATTTATGCAGATTAAATGAAAGCCCGTCTGCGCTTATGCAGTTATACAAAAAAAGCTGGGAACATACATATTTAAGCCTGAATGTTGTAAGCATTTTTTCAGCATCAAGGGCCGACATGCTTAAAAAAGACTTGCGGATATCCGCGCCTGATCCGCCATAGATAGACTACATATACGCTTTTTCAATAATCTGAAAAACTGCAATGTTTTCACAAATTAATATTTGTAAAGACTACATATGTATTGTTTTCTCCTGTCACCATCCCACCGGCAGATAAGA
>JBAZWR010000003.1:61880-63120 GCA_041660325.1 Thermodesulfovibrionales bacterium
CCCCTATTCTCATATTTTTTACCTTTCCTGCTGCTTCTTTAGGCACATCGACAACATAAGTTTCTTTTATGAATTTCCCCCTGACTGATTCAAGCGGTTTCTTATTGCACAGTTCATGATCGTTTTGGAATAAAACCACGCCGTTGACGTCGGCAAAATGCACAAAGACCTGTTTGTATTTACCCGGCACATCAATAATCTGCCAATAATATCCCATAATTAATTGGCTCTCCGACAATTTCTCAACAGTTAATCCCATCAACTTAACCTTGTTTTCATAATTAACCTCCGCAGTTTTTTCTATGTCTTTCTGGGCCTTGTCAGAAACTGTACAGGATCCGGGACCTTTCTGATACTCAGCGACCTCATTTTTTTTGCACCCCAATACTGACAAAAAGATTATGCATAAAAATAACAAGCCGCATATGATGACCTTCTTTTCAATAAATGTTGTTCTAATGTCAACCATTATGGAACCTCCTCAGAAATAGTTTTCTAATACAAGCGCTTTGGTATATATCCAAAAAGAGCAAGTAAATTATACATCATTTCAGATTCTTTTTATGCACGTTCATAATCGATATTCATGATATTATCCAGCCCATGCAAATTAAAGCACTTATGCTATTCCGGCTATTTCTTCACCGGAAAACGACCCAAGGATGTTTTAAGTTCGTCCATAATATGAACAACTTTTGGCAGCCGCTTCAGAACAGATACCATAGTCGCACGCTGCTCGCTTAAAGTAATCGGTACTTCAGCCACCCTGTATCCCAGCCGGTGCGCGAGTAGAACCAGTTCCGTTTGAAAAACTTCTCCACCGGTAATGCTTAATTCGCACAACGATTTTGCCACAGTAGCTCGAATGGCTTTTAAGCCATGAGTATCCGTGCCCGGAAACGAAAAATTCATCTTCAGCCAGCAGTTGAATAAAAAAGTGAGCACGCGACGTTTTACCGGACGCCGATCGATGGATTCCGGATGCCTTTTAGAAGCAACCACAAAATCAGCCTTGTTTTGTTCTATTAATGACAAAGAAGTTGAGATGAATTGCTTATCCATAAGGTCCAGTTCAAAAATGCATATAGCATCTCCGACAGAAGATTGTATGCCTCTTTTTAAAGCTTCCCCATAGGATGGAATCCCCATTTCATGGGGGATTATTATACCAGGCAAATTCCTACTGAGTTCTGCAGCGACCTGAAATGTATTGTCTGCGCTTCCGTTTTCAACTAAATGT
>JBAZWR010000004.1:0-54217 GCA_041660325.1 Thermodesulfovibrionales bacterium
CGCACTTGCAGGTGTATTAGAATTTTCAGGTGATGTAGTGAACATCTCAACTTTATGGGGAAGGTGAGATAGGTCTTAATGATACGAAATCTATTTTCCTATGTAACGTCTTGAACTGATACTTAATCTGACGTGTCTGTATACTAAAATCATTTCGATTAGACCTAAACATTACAAAGCAAGTTCTCACATTGTTTTATTAACTAATTACATGCCACTTCGGCTGCCCGAGCCGTCCGGGAATAAGGATGTATTGTTTTGACCTCTTTGCTATATCGCCTTTCAGCTTCTTCAATATCATACAGCGATTGCAGGTTCATCCAGAACTCGGGGCCGGTATTCAGGAAGAGCCCGATTTTAATAGCAGTTTCAGCTGTGATGCCACGGTTACCTTTGATGATCTGCCCGAGCCGCGTCGGGGATAGGCCCGTTTCCTTGGCGATCCGGTAAACAGATATCCCCATCGGTACCAGAAACTCTTCCTGTAAAACCTCTCCCGGATGAATGTTCTTTAAGTGTCTCATCTTTGCGCTCCTTTAATGATAATTCGATGCATCTATCTGCAAGGCGCTTCAGGTTTAAAGTGCCGTCAGGTATATTATGGATTATCTTCTGTCGCATTCTAAATGTTTTTTATCATATCCACCTTTCATTTTATACAACTGAATCGCAATTTAACTCGTCTCACCAGGTCTTGCACAGTTTTTCGAAATTCTTTATCTCATCGGAAAACAACCCCGCCCTTTCTATCTTGAAATCCCTATATGTCTTTATCACAAGGCCTCTCTCTGCTGCCTTGATTTTTATCGCCCCGTCGATGTCGGTCCTGTAGATTCCCGCTCCCTCCAGAGCGTCCAGTGTTTCCTGATGCGGATGGCCGAAGGAGTTGTCCCTGCCGACGCTGATAACGGCAACATCGGGAGAAACCGCCCTGAAAAATGCCTCATCCGCAGAGGTCTTTCCGCCGTGATGGGGCGTTTTCAGCACATCGCTTTTCAGCCATTTCCCGAGATGCAGAATGTCCTCCTCGGCCTCTTTTTCTACATCGCCCGTGAAGAGAAACGACCTGCCGCCGCTTTCAATCCTGAAAACCAGGGAATCGTTATTGGCCGCGTCATATTCCCTGCCGTCGGATGAATAGAATTCAGGATAAGGATGGAGGACCGATATACTGTATCCTGATGCTTCGATTACATCTCCCCTGTTCAGTGAACGATGCGGAATGTGAGACAGTCCGTCCGGCATAATCAGCCTTCCGTTGTCCCATATTTCCATGACATGAAACCGGTCCGCAAGATACTCAAGTCCTCCGGTGTGGTCCGGATGAGCGTGTGAAACGACAAGGATATCGATGCGTTGCCTGCCTCTGTATTTCAGAAAGGAAGCGGGTTCCCTCCCTGTTTTACCGGTGTCCATCAACATCGTCCTGCCGTCGGGAAGTTCGATAACCGATGCGTCTCCCTGGCCGACATCGAGATATGTGACGGTAAGTTTATCTTTTTCAGACAAAGCGCTGAACATATAAATCACTAACGGTATGAAAGGGACCATAAGCAGAAACTTTTTCTTTGGGAACAATAAATAAAAAATAAAGCCTGCATAGAAAAGCAGGAGGATTATCGCCGGGAAAGACGGTATCTTCATATCGGCAAAGGGAATGCGGGCAAGCATTTTTACCAGATAGATGCTCGCTTCGCTGATGACTGCTATGATGGGTGTAAAAATAAAATAACCGGTCAGAAGATAGGAAAAGGCCGAAATGACCGAGAGCGGTATGAGGATGAACCCGATTAAGGGCGCTACTAACAGATTGGATATGGGAGAGATGAGAGATACATAATGAAAATGATACGCCACCAAAGGCGCAGTGCCTGCCGCTGCCGCAAGCGTCATTAAAAGGGCGTTTTTTACGGACCGCAATAATTTTTTGCTTTTATTGTCCTCTTCTTTCTCTTTATCTATAGCCAGACCAATGCAGAACACCGCAAGAAACGAGAGTTGAAAAGACAAAGAAAAGATCGCTTCCGGTTCCCATACAGCTATCACAAAAGCGGCAAAGAGCAGCGAATTGAGCCAAAAACCCTTTCGCCCGATAAGAAGCCCCGCGAGAAAAAGTCCGATCATAAGAAAAGAACGCACGGCAGGGATGCTCGCTCCAGACAGACCAAGATATGTAACCATGAAAGGAAGGCATAATATAGCGGCAGCCTGTGAAGGGGTCAGATAAATCGTCATCCGCTGAAGGACCCCATAGGGCAGCACTTTAATTATCAATCTGAACATGCCGAATAAAAGGACCGACAAAAGACCGAAGTGCGTGCCTGATATGCTGAGTATATGGGTAAGCCCCGTTATGTTGAAGGCGTCCATTAATTTATCGTTTGACGTCATCCCCTGTCCGGTCGTAACGGAAGCAAGAAACGCTGCCGACTCCTTTTGAAAATGCTCCTGAATGTACCTGTTGATCCTGTATCTGGATTCCTCAATTATCACATGAAGCGTCTTTTTTCTATCTCCGGTTTTCCTGACCTCTTTAAGCTTTGCATAGACGTCGTCAATTGCAAACTCTCCCGGATTCAGTCTCTTCCCGCTTTTGAGCAATGTTATGTCAAGTTCATATCCCCTGCCCATATCAAATTCATCGTCAGACAAGAGGACTATTTCCTTGCCTTCAAGGACATGCAAGGGTGTTGTATTATAATGCCCTTCGGAAAATACGCCTTCAACACTCCGCACAATAAATCTTTGCTTCAGAGACCCGCCTTCAGTCTTTGCCGGACAGGATGTAAATTCGCCTTTTACCATTACCGTATCTTTTATATATGGCATGTCCTGCGGGGGGTCGTATCTCATAAACGCATAAGCGGCGCCCGAAATAAGGACAATCAGAATGAAGAATCTTTTTCTCATGGTAAGGTATCCTGAGGTGGACAGAGAAACTGCAACAGTGGAAAAGGGGAAATACTGGAATGCGTAAAAAAAGACTACTCCACTAAGGAATGCTATAAAGAACTGCATAGAAATGCCTCAGTTTCTGTGGATTAATTGTACGGATAAAACGGAATCAGCCCATCTTTTCTTTGATGACCTTTGCAATATCATTGGCGAGTTTCGTGATAAGCTTCATATTCTCGCCCTCAAGCATCACGCGGATCTTCGGCTCGGTCCCCGAAGGCCTTACAAGTATCCTTCCCTTTCCGGCAAGCCTTTTCTCTGAGTTTTTAATAGCGTCCCCGATCTCCGGGAATGCCTTGATATCCTGCTTGTGATCGATCACTACATTAGTTAAAATCTGCGGATAGAGTTTGATCTCCGCTGAGAGTTTTGACAGGGAGGCGTTTCTTTTTTTCATCAGGTAAAGTACCTGAAGCGCCGTCAACGGGCCGTCGCCGGTAGTATTATAATCAAGGAATATGACATGCCCTGATTGTTCGCCTCCGAGGTTGTATCCCCCCTCAAGCATCTTTTCAACAACATAACGGTCTCCGACTTTTGTCCGCAGGAGTTTAATGCCGTTCTTTTCGAGATATTTTTCGAGGCCGAGGTTGCTCATAACGGTTGACACCACGGTGCTGTTTTTCAGCAGGCCGTGCCTCTCTAATTCCACCGCCCACATCCCCATGGTCCGGTCTCCGTCAACCACCCTGCCCTTTTCATCGCAAAGGATCGTCCTGTCCGCGTCCCCGTCATGCGCTATCCCCGCATCCGCCTTGTTCAATCTGACGGCCTTGCAGAGTCCTTCAAGATGCAAAGCGCCGGCATTTTCATTGATATTCTTCCCGTCCGGTTTGTCATTGATGGACACGACAACCGCGCCGAGTTCCCGCAGCAGCCACGGAGTTGTCTTATATGCGGCGCCGTTTGCGGAGTCGACAACGATCTTCATACCTTCAAGGGTCACGCCTTTGGGTATTGTAGATTTGATATATTCGATATAACGTCCTGTGGCGTCATCGAGCCGGTAGGCCTTGCCTATCCCGGAACCTCCCGGTCTGTTTTTCATTAGTCCGTCATTGAGCGCCTGTTCTTCGATCTTTCTTTCCAGTTCGTCGGGCAGCTTAAATCCGTCGGAAGAAAATATCTTGATGCCGTTGTCTTCAAAGGGATTATGCGACGCCGAGATGGCTATTCCCGCATCCAATCTTAATGTCCTCGTCAGAAAGGCAACCCCGGGGGTAGGTATAGGTCCCACAAGGGTAACGTTCATGCCCATCGAACATATTCCGGACGTAAGGGCGCTCTCTATCATGTAGCCCGACAGCCTGGTATCTTTTCCTATCAGGATCATATTTCTGCCGTATTTGACCTTCAGCAGATGACCGACTGCCATACCTACCTTCAAAACGGTTTCCGGCGTCATGGGATGCTTGTTAACCGTGCCTCTGATGCCGTCGGTCCCAAAAAGTCTCATCTTCCTCTCGCTCCTATAACAATCCTGACCTTCACTTCATTTAACTTAGCCCTTACATTTTTACCGGTCAAATCGAGCTTCAGCTCCTGGTCAATGGACTCATTGAAGCCGGTAATATCAAAGGGTTCCGTTTTCAATGTGCCGATCTTCACTACCTCTGACCGGACGCCTTCAATTACTATATATTGCGGCGCAGCTTCCACGGATTTCACATAATATCCCCTGGCGATCTCACCGGTAAGCACAGGGACCACCTTAACGGTTTTCGACATCGTCTCTTCGGTTATTGCCTTAATACTTGTCGGAGTTATATTAGTGACCGTGATCGAACGCGGGAGACTGACGTCTTCCCTGTCGATATAATATATTCCCTCGCCCTTTTTTGCCTTGCCGAGATCGAGAGATATACGGATATCGGACGGCTTTATGTTTTTTATAAACCTCTCCTGTCCTTTTATGTTCAGGCTGACCGTCTTGACATTATAGCTTACCAACTCAATCCCTTCGGGGATGTTCTTAAAATCCGGAGGAACGTCTATAGACATTTCCGATTGACCGCGCGATGTAACAAAAATCCACATGACAATTGCCAGTAAGACTGAGGCTATCTTAAGGCCGAGGTTTTCAAATAATAACTTTTTCATTTCTTTCCCTTTGCCGTGAATAAATCGGTAAGGATATCCCTGAGCGTTCCCATATCAAGATGAGTGTCGAATTTTCCGTGGGTAGCCATAGACACCATACCTGTCTCTTCCGATACGACAACTATTACGGCATCCGTCTCTTCGGAAAGGCCCAGACCTGCGCGGTGTCTTGTGCCGAGAGATTTGCTGATGTCGGGCCCCATGGTAATAGGCAGAAAGCATCCTGCCGCAACAATCCTGTTGCCTTTTATCACGACGGCGCCGTCATGTATGGGCGAAGTCGGATGGAAAATACTCAGAAGTATCTCCTTGGTCACCTTCGCGTCAAGGGGCGTACCCATCTCTACAAAGTCCTTCAGGCTCGTGTCCCTCTCAATCGCAATCAATGCGCCTATCTTCTTGTTTGCAAGAGCGACAGTCGCCCTGACGATCTCATCAAGGGATTTCAATTCTTCAGCCGAGGTAAGGTTCTTGAAAATCTGGGCCTCTCCCATCTGCGCAAGCGCCCTCCTTATTTCAGGCTGGAAAAGAATTATGATAGCGATGACGATCTGCGCCCAGAAGCTCTGTATCATCCAGTCTACCGTATACAGTTCAAAATAACGGGAAAGCAGCGACGCGATCAGCAGAAGGCCCAGTCCTATCAGCATATGGGCCGCTTTTGTACCCTTGATGATCAGGAGAAGACGATATACGATGATCGACATCAAAATGACGTCAACCATATCCTGCCACCTTATTTGCCTGATAAATTCAATCATAACGCCGGGAGTTTTTGCTTAATATCATACCATATTATAAGACCGCAGCACTAATGGCAATGCGAGTTTATAAAGAAGTTTGACAAAGAATTCCTTTATAAGTTATTGTTAAAAGATAACTATCGCGGGGTGGAGCAGTCCGGTAGCTCGTCGGGCTCATAACCCGAAGGCCAGAGGTTCAAATCCTCTCCCCGCCACCAATGAAACCAATGGTTTGCAGAGATGCAAGCCTTTTTTTTGTTTGACTACTACAAATAAATAGATGATGATAGCCCGATATATATATCGCCTCCTTTTTGTTCTGCCTTACTTCACCTTGATCGGCAGAGAAGTATTGTATATCCCGGTCCGGTCTTCAGCAAAGGACTTGTCGTTATAGCGATTCAGATCATAAGTCAGAATTGTTTTAACCATATACGCGCCTGGCGGCAGGTCCGGCGACCATGATAAAACACGTTCTTCTCCTGCACGGACAATCGTTTCGTGCGGACCCTGCGCATCAGCCTGCATCGCGGATATCCTGTCGGGCTTTGTCTCATCTTCTTTGAGAAATGCCTTATCGTCGGGCCGTGCGGCATACCAAGGCGCAAACAGCCATTCCCGGCTCGCAACAGTTTCTCCTTTGCTATCTAAAACATCTGCCTTCAAATACATCCCTCTACGGTTCGACCCTGTCGGGACGGAGTGTCCGGCAGCGACGTTGATGACATGAAGCTCAACTTTGGACTTACCTTCTTCAGCCTGGACAATTGTTGTAGTCAATGCGCTGCTCACACGCTGGGATGAATGGCCGCCGGTCCATAGATGTCTCGCTACAGCCCTTATTGGCACATCTACGTTGTCCGCTGCCTTGCGC
This sequence comes from Thermodesulfovibrionales bacterium, assembly GCA_041660325.1. Lineage (GTDB taxonomy): Bacteria > Nitrospirota > Thermodesulfovibrionia > Thermodesulfovibrionales > SM23-35 > DYFC01. The sequence continues at coordinate 6,673 of JBAZWR010000004.1, forward strand.
AGAGTTCTGAGCATGTGGCAGTCCTGACAATGCTGCCTTCCCAATTCAGGTTTATGAAAATCATCACGCCACTCTAAAAAGGTCTGCGTCTGTTTACCGGCGACTCGTTTGCCAAGACTGTGGCAATAAGAGCATATGGCCGAAGTTCGCATCTTTGGTTCTTCCACAGTTGGATGAGGAGCCTTAACGCTGTAAGGCCCCCGGATCTTTCCGTCAGGTGTGATATGGCAGCTTGCACAGGTCATACCTCCTAACTCCTGCGTCTTTGCCCGTCCCTTCGGTTTCGGGATGTCGGGGCTTTCAATATCAGGTATGTCAAACGCCTCCGGATAATGGCATACATTGCATGAAGCTCCTCCCATTTCCGCTTCCCTTGCATGAATCGGGAACGGATCTAAGCCCGCGAAGGCGTGAGCCGTTGAAGAAACAGAAACATTAGCAGGAAGAGTCAGAGGGGCTTCCTTTGGCGAGATAAGCACTATCTTTTGATATCTTGTATCACTGCCGAACCCCATGGCAAATTCACGATATACAGAAACGTGGCATCCACCGCATATCTCTGAAGACGTTGCGGTCCCCGCAGGAAAACTCATGGTAGAGGTAGATTCCGGTTTTTCTTTCGCAACCTCCGTTTGCTGGGCTGCAGTATTTATTGCGGCAAATGCAATTAACATTACCGTTACGACCACAATTACAATACTGAAAGGTTTTTGTCTCATTTCTATCCTCCTTTTGAGATCCTCACATCTCTTGTGTTTATATATGGTATCGTCCTAAGTTCTTTTTTATCTACATTCTACTAATTAAAACTATGCCTGTCTAACTTTTTTAGTGCTTTGCCGGTGCCACTGTTAGAGGAACATCTTCCATATATACCCCGCTAATGCCGATCCGATAATCACCGGTATCATTCCCCATTTAAAACGGAGCATTCCAACAAATGCGACTACTGAGGCAAACAGTGCATACCAGTCAAATCCTTTGCCTTCGGGCAGTAAAACATGATATGTAAATATCACGGAAAGATTCAGGACGACTCCGACAACAGCGGCAGTGATCGTCGAAAGGGCTGCGCCCAGTCTCGCGTTTTTCCGTACTCTCTCCATATAGGGTGCTCCTACAAATATCCACATGAAACATGGAACAAAGGTCACCCAGGTTGTGAGGAGTCCCCCGATTGCTCCGGCTAAAGAAGGCTGAAGCCCTCCTGCGTGAGTATAGGCCGCGAGATAACCGACGAATTGCGTAACCATGATAAGCGGCCCCGGCGTTGTTTCCGCAAGACCGAGACCATCCATCATCTGCTCCGGCTGAATCCAGCCATAATGGCTTACTGCCTGCTGACTGATGTAGGCGAGCACTGCATAGGCTCCGCCAAAGGTCACCATAGCAGCTTTACTAAAGAGTATGCCGATATCAACAAATACGTTATTCCAGCCTCTCCACAAACCGAGAAAGACCAGCGGAAGAAACCACAGAGGCAGACATAACGCGATAACATTCAATGAGTGCTTCCAGTTCGCAAGGTCTCTTTTGGAAGAAGAATCATTAATTGCATATTCAGACGGATAAGAATGTTTGTTGTTCCCGGTCACGGAGAACTTGGCAGGCAGAAATATGCCTCCCGCATACCCGATGAGTCCGGCGGTAATAATGATCGCAGGGAATGGAACGTGCAAGAAGTAAATGCCAATGAACGACAACCCTGCCATTGAGATAAGTATCCCGTTCTTCAGCGATCTCTTCCCTATACGTATAACTGCCTCTGCGACAACAGCGGCGACGGCAGGTTTAAGACCATAGAAGAACGCATCGACGGTTGGAACATTTTTAAATGAGGCATAGAGCCAGGAAAGCCCCCAGAGGATAAAGACCGAGGGGAGGACGAAAAGAACACCGGCAACAATACCGCCCTTTGTCCCGTGCAGAAGCCAGCCGATGTATATCGCTAATTGCTGCGCTTCGGGTCCCGGAAGGAGCATGCAGAAGTTGAGCGCCTGGAGAAAATGGTCTTCTTCAATCCATTTCTTTTTCTCGACCATATCCTTGTGCATAATGGCTATCTGGCCCGTTGGACCGCCAAAACTGATGAAGCCGAGCTTTAACCAGTAACGGAAGGCTTCAGTAAATGATATTCTCGTCTGCACAGGTTTTCTCCTCTTCTTTATCCTTTCGATACATAAAGCATCTCAAACACCTGCATTCCCTTTTCAAGCGTATCTCCGTCATCCCCGGCTGTCTTTCGTATCCCTATAAGGATATCAGGCCTTTCGACTCCACAGGTTTGTATTTGTCGTCCTTCATGTCGAGATCGTGGACTATTTCAGCTATCTTCCTGAGTGTTTTATATTTCAAGCCAAAAGACTTGATGAGCACCTCAAAGGTGCACAAATTGCCGACGTGTGTGAATTCCCCTCCGCGCATGTCAAAGACAATAGCATTTTTACCCACAATGTAACACTGGTTACTTTCCGTGTCAAGTAAAACTCTTGTCACCTGGATTTTATAATCATTATGCTTTTGTTGCCTGATTTTATGTTCACGATTCAAAAAGAAGATTTTGAGATTGCAGAAGACGCAAGATAAATATATCCCGGCAGATTGAAATGCTTTCTTAACTGCTTTTTCAGGAGTACCCCCGAAAGCAAAAGCATAAATGTTGTTCTTTTTTCGTCAAAATATTGTAATATTTTATATATATGGAACCGGAAAAGACGCGGAAAAGACGGGTTCTTGATTTTATAAGAACATGGTTTAATGCTCATGACATATTCGGTATTTTGAGCGAAGACCGCTATAAGAGTCTTAAATTAAGGATTATTCTGCTTGATGCGGTCCTGTCCATGATTCCATTATTGATTGTTGTGACCATAAGCTATTTCTGGTTTCTGCAGATATTGAAAGACGATTTCCGCAATCAGATGAAATGGGAAATCGAGAATTCAAAACAGTCCATCGAGTTTTTTGTTGACCAGAAGCTCTCGGGCTTAAGGTTCCTTACGTCCGCCTATTCCTACGAACAATTGTCCGATCAAGAGACGCTTGCCGGAATCTTTTCCAAATTCAAACAGGAATGCGGCGGGTTGGTCGACCTGGGGATTATTACACAGGACGGTATTCAAAGGTCCTATGTGGGACCCTACAATCTCAAAGGAAAGGACTATACAAACCAGGACTGGTTTCACGAGGTTATTGTCCGTTCAGTTTATGTAAGTGATGTTTTCATGGGATACAGAAAACTCCCCCATTTTGCGATAGCAGTTAAAAAGGAAAACCCGGGAAAAGGTACTTCCTGGATATTGAGAGCCACGATCGATATGGAAACACTCAAAAAATATCCCTATTCGATGAATCTGAGGGAGAACGATGACGCATTTATTATTACATACGACGGTACGCTGCAAACACCCTCGCGTTCCCATGGAAACGTTCTCGAAAAATACAACCTGCCTTTTAGTCTCCATGCTCAGGCCACTACCATTCAGGATATTATTAATCCTGATGGAAGTCACGCCATATTCGGATATTCCTTTATTGATGATTCTCCATGGATTCTGGTGACCATTATAAAATCAAATCCGTATTTAAAAATACCGAAGATATTTAAGAACGAACTGTTTATCATTACCGTCCTAAGTATAATTTTCAGCATTGCCGTCACCTTCGTTCTTGCACAGACTGTTGTCAACCGTATTAAGAAGGCAGACCGTGAAAGGGAAGAGGCCATGGCAAATTGCGAACATGCAAGCAAGATGTCGACAATCGGCCGTCTCGCGGCAGGCGTGGCCCATGAAATAAATAACCCTCTCGCCATCATTAATGAAAAAGCCGGACTAATGAAAGATATCCTTGAAACATCAGGGGACCTTCAGAAAAACAGGGATAAATTCATAAGCCAGATCAACGGGATATTTGACAGTGTCAACCGCTGCCGCACGATTACCCACCGTCTTCTGGGGTTTTCACGGCGCATGGATATTTCCCATGACGCTTTTGACCTCAATGACGCCGTAAAAGAAGTTTTAGGTTTTATTGAAAAAGAGGTCCTTTACAGAAATATTACCCTGAATCTGAATTTAGCGGACAATATCCCGAAAATCGAGAGCGATAAAGGCCAGCTCCAGCAGGTAATACTTAACATAATCAATAACGCCATCGATGCAGTCGAAGAAGGCGGCCTTATTGAAGTCTCTTCCGCGAGTAAAGATATAAACTCGGTCCGTGTTTTGATTAAAGACAACGGAAGCGGGATACCGAAGGAAAAACTCAAGCATATTTTTGAACCTTTCTATACGACAAAAGAAAAAGGTAAAGGTACGGGTCTCGGACTTTCAATATCGTATGGTATAATGCAAAAACTGGGAGGATCGATCCAGGTTGAAAGCGACGCAGGCAAGGGAACTGCCTTCACACTTGAGATACCCATAAAGTTGGTTGAAGTTTAAGGAGGATATGATGTCACAGACCAAAATTCTTCTGGTTGATGACGAAGTGGAGTTCGCATCGGCATTGGCAGAGAGATTACAGATGAGAGATTATGATGTAAAGACCGCCGCCAACGGTCTTGAGGCAATGGCCCTTTTTCACAACAGTCCGCCCGACGTTGTAATACTGGATCTTCGGATACCCGGCATGGACGGACTGGAAATCCTTAAAAATATCAAAATATTCGACCCGACAATCGAAGTGCTCATCCTGACCGGACACGGTGACGTTGAAAGCGTGGCTGAAGGCATGAAGAGCGGGGCCTTTGAATATATCATGAAACCCATCGATATAGCGGAGCTGACGTCCAAGATCGACATGGCCATGAAAAAACGAATCGGCAGCCGGGACTGAATGGAGGTAATACATGACGGACAATTTTGAACAGGAACTGAGGTTTCTGCAAATGCGCTTTATCGGGAAAATCCTGGCAGGGTTTACGCATGAATCAAAGAACTATCTTGCCATTATCAAAGAGTCCGCCGGCCTGATAGAGGATATGATAAAACTGGGAAAATCCGGGGAAGCGGCTTCAAGCCAATATCTGGAAATCACACATTCAATTGAAGAACAGATCGAGAAGTCCGCCGGCCTTTTTAAATACCTCAACAGGTTCTCACACAGAATGGATACCAAATTGTCCGGCTTTAACTGTAATGAAGCGCTGGAAGAACTTATAGCTCTTGTAAACAGATTTGCAAATCAGAAAAGGATTGAACTGGCAAAGGACTTTCAGCAAGATCTGCCGCAAATCTACGGCAATCCGTCGATGATCCAGTTCCTTATTTTCAGTTTTCTCGAAGAAAATATCATAACGCTTGATCAGAATAGCAGGATTATCATCAAAACCGAGACCGCAAACGGCTCAATAATGATCGGAATTATCCCGGAGGGAAATCTCATCGAAGTCGAAAGAGAAAAAGTGGAATTCCCTTATGAAACATATGATATAGTCCTGAAGCAGTTAGGGGGCGCTCTTACACGGTTAAAAGGAGCCTTAAAATTCACCTTTCCATTGAAAGTATCTGATATTTAAAGGAAGCTTGACAACATATCAATTTGTTGTTAATGTTAAATAAATTTAATGAGCGTTATATGAAGGAAAAAGATATAAAAGTACTGATAGTAGATGATGAAACGGACTTTGCCAACACACTGGCACAGCGTCTGAAGATAAGGAATTTCAAGGTAGGCACCGCCTATGACGGCGAAGAGGCTTTGACAAGGCTGAAAGAAGATGAACCTGATGTAGTGGTTCTGGACTTAAGAATGCCCGGAATGCACGGCATGGAAGTCCTTCAGGAGATGAGGAAGGGATATCCTGATATACAGGTTATCGTTCTGACGGGACACGGCACCGATAAAGACGAGGAAGAAGCAAAGAGACTCGGAGGGTTCGGTTTTCTTAACAAACCGGTTGACATTGATATATTGGAGCAAAAAATTAAAGCGGCATTTAATGAGAAGATGGGAAGAACTATGCCGGCGTAAAATTATTGCCGAAGAAAGCGAAACAAAAATAAACAATCAAATTTTTTAGAGGAGGATTAAAATGCCTGAAGAAATCAAAGCAGATGTTCTTTTAGTGGATGACGAGGAACAGTTTCTTAAAGTCCTTTCGCAGAGGATGGAGGGACGCGGCCTGAAAGTCGACACCGCAACAAGCGGAGAAGACGCTATTAAAAGAGTGCAAGGGAAAGCGTTCGATGCGATCATTCTCGATCTTGCAATGCCCGGGATCAGCGGTATCGAAACCCTGAAACGTATCCGGAGCGAGAACCCGGACGTGCAGATCATAATGTTGACCGGCCACGGCAGCCTTGAAAAAGGCGTTGAGGCAATAAAGGCTGGCGCCGTAGATTTTCTGGAAAAACCTGCCGATATGAACAAAATTATGGAAAAGATAGCCGAGGCCAAAAACAAGAGGGTGCTTCTGGTTGAGAAGAAAAAAGAAGCCCATGTAAAGGAAATCCTTCAGACAAAAGGCTGGTAATTAAAGGATTCCTGTTGAATTTTATCAGCAGCTATTGAGATATTAATGACGCCGCGCAGCCTGTCTGCGCTGCATCATTTTAGACATCCGCAGTTTTTGGGTTAATCCGATTCCAGACCGTATTTTTTAAGTTTTCTCCAGAGGGACACCCGGTCGATTCCAAGTATCCGGGATGCAAGGGTCTTATTGTCCCCAACTTCTTTCAATACCCATTGAATATAAGCTACCTCCTGTTCCTCAAGAGACGGGATTTTACCCTCCTTTTTTCTGAATGTCTTTACACTTATGACTTTCAGGTCTTCAGGAAGATGGGCAATATCGAGAGTACCGCCGTTGGCAAGAGCAACTCCTCTTTCAATGATATTTTCGAGTTCCCTGACATTTCCCGGGAAATCATAACCCTGCAGGATCGCCATTACTTCGGGAGATATTTCCCGGACTTCCTTTTTCATCAATGCATTATATTTATTCAGGAAATAATAACAAAGAAGCGGGATATCATCCCGTCTCTCTGAAAGCGGAGGGATAAACAAAGATACAACATTAAGCCTGAAATACAGGTCGCGTCTGAAGCTGCCTTTCTCTATAGCTTCGTGAAGGTCCCTGTTTGTTGCAGCTATGAACCTGACATCTACCTTAAAAGGACCGGTTCCTCCGACCCTCAACACTTCCCTTTCCTGAATGACCCTCAGCAGTTTCACCTGCATAGACGGCGCCATCTCGGTTATTTCGTCAAGAAAAAGCGTTCCTCCCGAGGCCATTTCTACGAGTCCTTTCTTTGCCGCAACAGCCCCGGTAAAAGCGCCTTTTTCATGCCCAAATAATTCGCTTGACAGGAGTTCTTCATTAAATGCACCGCAGTTAACGGCAAAAAAAGGACCTTCCGAACGTTTGCTATATGCATGGACATAACGTGCAAACACTTCCTTGCCTGTTCCGCTCTCCCCTGTCAGCAGGACATTACAGTCTGTTGGAGAAATCTGCCTTGCCGTTTCAAGAAGACGCTGCATAGCACGGTCCTGTGTAACTACCTTTACCCTGCCTTTAAAATTTTCTATCTGGTCCCTGAGGTTCCTGTTCTCCCGTTTGAGTTGCACCTTTTCAGCGGCTTCCTTAACAATATTTCTTACCAGATCCAGTTTAAAAGGCTTTGCAATATAGTGGAAGGCGCCTTTTTTCATCGTTTCAACGGCAGACTCAAGTGTTGCATAACCGGTAATCATAATAACTTCCGTATCGGGCTGCAGTTCATGACACTTTTTAAGTATCTGCATACCGTCTATCTTTTCCATCCTCAGGTCCGTAAGAACAACGCAAAACTCCTGCTTTTCAAGAAGTTTCAGGGCATTTGAAGCGCTCTCCGTACCTGTAACGGAATAGCCTTCCTTTTTTAAAATATGTTCGAGATTTTTTACCGCTATTCTTTCATCATCAACTACTAATATCTTTATATGATTTTGCATGATGCTACTCCTTTATTGGAAATCTAATGACAAATGCCGTTCCTTTTCCGGGCTCGCTGCAAGCGCCGATGCAAGCGTCGTGCTCATGCACAATTTCCTGCACTATATAGAGTCCGAGTCCCGATCCTTTCCCCACGTCCTTTGTGGTAAAGAAGGGATCGAATATATTCGGTAAAACCTCGGGCGGTATGCCGCTGCCGGTATCTTTAATCTCGATGTCTATCGTATCCGTTTTTATCGGACATTCACCGGTGCATTGCCCCTGGTTTTTTTGATAGTCGCACCTTTCATCAATCGAACCTTTCAGCATATGTCTGCATGCCCTGATAAAAACAGCGCCTTCAGTGTCAATAGAGTCCAACGCATTCTTAATGAGGTTCAGGAAAGCCTGCTGAATCCGCTGTTTGTCTACGAAAACACTCAGATCATCCGGAATGTCAAGACTGACTGTAATTCTTGAAGGGACATGGCCTTTAAGAAGCTGCATAGTCTCTTCGAAGATTTTTTTCAGAGGCAGGTGTTCCCGTTTAAATTCTTTATCCCTTGAAAAATCGAGGAGGGAACGTACAATATATTTTGCCTTGTCCGTCTGTTCATCAATCTGCGAAAGCAGTTCCTTTTTAAATCCGACGTTCGAATCTTCAATCTCTTCGATAAGTATCTGACAGGATGACGATATATTTGAGAGGGGGTTATTAAGTTCATGGGCCACCCCTGAAATGAGCGTACCGAGGGAAGCCAGCTTTTCCCGCTGTATAAGGTGTTTCTGTCGTAATTCGAGTTCCATGAGCATCTTGTTGAACGCATGTGTCAGGGATATGATCTCTCTGTCCTTTGAAAGAATCGATACCTTTTTCAGCCTGCCTTCAGATATTTCTTTCATCATTATTTCCATATTTTTCAGGGGTCTTACAACCATTCTCGACAGTATCTGACCGACAGCTATGCCGGCGATGGAGAAAGAAAAAATAGAAATAATGATGAATTTCTGAATTAAATCAAGTAATTTCCGGATCCTTTGCCGTTCCGCTTTTGATATGTTCTCGGCGATGGTGATGATCTCTTTGCCCTTTTCCCTTATTGCATTTTCCACTATGTCCAGTCTCGCATCATCTTTATGGTTCCCGAGCAACGCAAACTGCTTAATCAATAAACGGTATTTATTCAGATCGTCACGCAGCGTGTCCAATTCCGTGGAAACCGCAAGATTTTTATACCCGCTGACGTTCTTATCCAGGATTTCCATGGACTTATCTATATACCGGATATTTTCCTGATAGTCCTCGATTTCCCTGTAGAGGAAGAAGTTCTTTTCGAACCTTCTCATCTCAAGGGTGGCGTCAAAAAATTCGGTAACGACCTCTCCGAATCTTACCTTTTTCTCGATATACCAGAGCTCGATCAAAGTAAAAAGGGAAATGCCGATAATGACCATAACACCGACATAATAACCGAATGTTATTTTCTGTCTTATGCTTGACTGGTATGTAAACATGGTTTTATGAGAAAGCCGGGATTATTTTATAAGCACCTTATCTACAATCTCTTCAATCCTGTCCGTGAGAATAAGCTCCAACCCTTCCTTAACATCCTGCGGGAGGTTCTCGACATCTACCTTATTTCTGAGCGGCAGTATCACTGTCTTTACTCCTGCCCTTCGCGCGGCAAGTATTTTCTCCTTTATACCACCTACAGGCAATATCCTTCCGGTTAAGGTCAATTCTCCGGAAACGGCAACATCCCTCCGTGCAGGGCATCCTGTAAATAATGAGATGAGCGCGGCAGCTATAGTTGCCCCTGCGGACGGTCCGTCTTTGGGAATAGCTCCGGATGGGACATGAATGTGTATATCCCGGTTTTCAAAGACATCTTCCTGAATATTGAAAGATGATGAATTGCTCCTGATATAACTCAGCGCAGCCTGGGCTGACTCCTTCATCACCGTACCGAGAGAACCTGTCAGTATCAAATCACGGTGCCCCTTCATGTTTGCCGCCTCCACGAACATGATGTCTCCGCCTGCATCGGTCCACACAAGCCCGGTAACAACCCCGATACGGTTTTCTTCACCTGCAACTTCGAGGTAATACCTTCTCGGTCCCAGATATCTCTCGACCAGCTCCGAAGTTACGGTAATAAGGCGCACCGTATCTTTATGGTGCACAAACTCAGTTGCTATCTTCCTGCAGATCGCCGAAATCTGTCTCTCAAGGTTTCTTGTCCCGGCCTCTCTGGTATATTCATTTATAATTTTAGAGACGGCTTCGGCTGCAAATTCAGGAGGGTAATCTGAAAGACCATGTTCCCTTATCTGTTTGGGGATAATATGTAAAACGGCTATCCTGTTTTTTTCATCTTCCGTATAACCGGAGAACTCGATAACCTCCATGCGGTCCCTGAGCGGTCCCTGTATATTATCCGCTATATTTGCCGTTACTATAAACATAACATTTGAGAGGTCGAACGGGACATCAAGGTAATGATCAAGAAAGCTGTGGTTCTGCTCGGGATCAAGCACCTCAAGTAAGGCTGATTCGGGGTCGCCTTTGAAGTCCTGTCCGCCTATCTTATCCGCTTCGTCAAGCATAATTACAGGATTTGAGGACTCTGCCGTTCGTATCTCCTGCATAATCCGGCCGGGCATCGCACCGGCATAAGTCCTTCTATGTCCCATGATCTCCGCCTCATCCTTCATACCCCCCAGCGAAATCCGTGCAAATTTTCTCCCAAGGGCATCGGCGATGGACCTTCCCAGTGATGTTTTTCCCGTACCCGGGGGACCCGCAAAGCATAGTACCGAACCTTTGGCGGAAACAGTTGACAGTTTTTTTTCCAATGCCTGCTTCACAGTCGTGCGGACTTCTTCAAGTCTGAAAGGTTTCGCAATATAATGGAACGCCCCTTTTTTAATCGCTTCGATAGCGGTATCTATAGCGGCATAAGCGGTAATCATTATGACCTGCGTGTCAGGATATTTGCTTTTTACCTTTTCCAGCACCCCTAAACCGTCAACCTTTTCCATCTTAAGGTCTGTCAGGACAACATCGAAAACAGCTGCTTCAATTTTTTCAATGGCTTCAATTCCGTTTGCTGCCGTAACTACGTGGTAGTTTTCCTTTTTGAGGATGTGTTCTATATTGTTCCTTGCAATTTCTTCGTCGTCAACAATAAGTATCTGGGGTTTTTTGTTCATCACAAATATCTTCACGGCAAGATGTTCAAGTATTCTTTCCTTGACATCATTCAGTCCGAAATGCCTTTCATTCAGAATCTTCTGGGCCCCTGCGAGGTCAAGGTTGTCGGCAGTCTTTTTATTCCAGGGCAGGCCCACAAGATAATCCACATAGGTAAGGCCGATCGTATATTCAGCAGTTGCAGGGCTCATCTTGCACATCATATCAAGTTCTCTTTCCGCAATCTGCTTTATATTGGAAGGCATGCGTGCAGCAGATATCTTTTGCCTGAATTCATCCAGTGTTGCATTATGCTGTTTGTCTTCCGGTTTTTTAAAGATATTCATATCCGATATAACCTTTTTGTCAAATTTGTTATGTAACAATATACCAATTAATGATTTAGTTAATCAAATATTATTAGGACCGTTTTCTTAACGGTCGTGGGCCTTTCCTCTTAAAATGTTGCATATAGCAACAATCTTGTCAATTTCTGTAACACTTATATAACTTCTTATAATTATTGATTATTTTCTGGCTTCACATATCTTTGTTGCATATTGCAATTAACTCGTTTAACTATATTTTTCAGGACATTAATTTTAATTCTTTAAATCCAACAAGTTAGAGAATACTTCAAGCCGGCATAAAACTTGATATAAGGATTGATATAAGGATTGAAACGGACAAACGGTTTGGAGGCTGCTTGATAAGATGGGGATAAACGAATTATTGGAAGAGTTTGAAACAATGATGTCTGCTTCTGATTTTAACGAGGAATATATATTTGGACGTGTGAAGAGGGACATAGGTGAAAGACATAAAGTCCTGCTCGTTCTTACAGGTCAGGAAACGGATATGAAAGCGGCAAAATATGTTTTACATGTCACAAGACGAATTAGGGCGGGTATAACTATTTTGTACATTGCGCAGGAAGACACGGAGAATCTTTTACTGAATGAATATCTGATGAAATTACAATCCAAAGGCATAGAGCTACTGGTTATTCCGTCCGCAAGAACTATTCAGGAAACAATTATTAAATTCATAGAGGAGGGTAAAAAACATGACGTCAATTTCGTAGTCATGGATTCACAGGATTTAGGCATCTCTTCATTAACAGATCAAAAAGTTGACATGAAAAATCTGGAAAGGCTGACATGCCCGCTGGTCTTGGTATCTGAAGCAGCAATGGCATAAATATTATTTTTAAAAAGGAGGATGGTTATGGCACAAAATTATGAAAAACTGAAAAAGAAACCGGTTGGAAAGATGATAGCTTACGGTATAGCGTCTGTCGGACTGTATGCAGCGTTATTGCTGAATCAAAGCTCTATCACAGCTCTTTTCACCAGAGGCGCATGGTATGCAGCCCTGCCGATTGCGACAGCGTTCGCTATCTCGTTCATACACGGCGGGTTCACGAGTTATTTCTGGTCGGTATTAGGAGTGGAAGCGACAAAGAAGTCTCTCCGCACTCGGCCCGAGGAAAAACGCTCTTACGACAGAGAACGCCCGCAGCCGCAGCCGCGCCTGAGAGCAAGAGTATAAGGATAGGAGGGGGAAAATGCATAATATACCATTTGAAGCGGCAAACTTCATTGATTTAAATTTAATGAATATACTGTATCTCTTTATCGTCGGGTTTATCGGCGGTCTTGTCAGCGGATTCATCGGATCAGGCGGGGCCTTTGTCCTGACCCCCGCCATGATGAGTTTAGGGGTGCCCGGACTTGTAGCGGTCGCAAGCAACATGTGTCACAAGTTTCCCAAAGCATTGGTAGGCGCCATAAAACGCGCCAAGTACGGTCAGGTGGATGTTAAGCTCGGCATTATATTCGGGATATTTGCGGAAGCCGGCGTTTTTTACGGAGCTAATATTCAGGAAAAAATTAAAGCGGCCTTCGGCGATGCAGGCTCAAACCTGTACGTAAGCGTTGCCTTTGTTCTCGTCCTTGCCGTTGTCGGAGGTCTTGTGCTGCGTGATGCGGTCAGGACTTACAGGTCAGGCAACGCGGACGCGGAAGAAAAAGTCGCCCAATTAGCACAGTGGGTGCAGTCCATCAACATACCCGGAACCATGGTCTATTTCAAAAGCCTGAAAGCAAGGGTATCCGTGCTTTTCATAATACCGCTTGGTTTTGCCACAGGCATGCTTGCGGCAACTATCGCTGTCGGCGGATTTATCGGCGTACCTTCAATGATCTATGTGCTTGGCGCACCCAGTCTGATGGGATCGGCAACAGAACTTGTGGTTGCATTCGTCATGGGTCTCGGAGGATCTTTTAAGTATGCTCTACACGGTCTTGTTGATATACGTCTGGCGGGCATTATCCTTGCCGGGTCTCTTTTCGGCATTCAGTTGGGAGCAATCGGAACGACATATGTTAAACCATTCGTGATAAAATTGGTTATGGGTGTTATAATGGTAATAGTTCTTTTCAGCAGGGGCTTAATGGTGCCTGTGTATCTCTCACAGCTCGGGCTGATACAGACATTAACCGACACTACGGTCAAGATACTGAAAAACACAAGCTTTGCAATAATGGCATTCGCCCTTCTGACCGGAGCATTTATTGTCTTGCAGGCAATGTACAAAGGACACAAGGCGGAACGTCAAATGGCTGAAAAAGAAGCAATGGAAATTGCATAAATTACGGATAGATATGAAGAGGTATATGAAATGGATAAATACAGAAAAATACTTGTAGCCTTTGACGGCTCGGAGTCCGGCATAAATGCCTTGCGGGAATCTCTGAAATTTGCAGCAGATGAAAACTGCAAAGTGACGGTTATATCAGTCATCCCTCCCTATGATGGCGACCTGAGCGCTCTGTGGACAAATAATATCAGGTCTTCCATGGAAAAACAATGCAGTTCCGCCCTTTCAGAGGCCCTGAAAGCCGCGCATAAAGAAGGGATGACAATTGAAACCGTCTGCGAAGAAGGAGAGATATACGAAAGGATAGTCGACTTTGCCGGCACTGAAAATTATGACCTGATAGTCATGGGGAAAAAAGGGCTGAGTTTAGTGGAAAGGGCGCTTGTGGGGAGTGTCACTGCAAGGGTCATAGGCTACAGCAGACAGGATGTGCTTGTTATTCCGAATGGCGCAAAAATCGCGTGGAAAAAGCTTCTCGTTGCAACCGACGGTTCCGCATACAGTGAAGCCGCCGGCAAGAAAGCAATCGAAATAGCCGGACAACATAATAGTGAAATAAAAGCCCTTTCGGTTGTTGATGTTACCGTTGAATTCATGATACGGGCGCAGGAAGTCTACGAGGAGTTAGTCACAAAAGCAAAAAGCTTTGCAAATGGCATAAAGGAAAAGGCTTTGTCGTCCGGCGTTAAAGCCGAGTCTCTTGTGAGGGACGGCGAGGTATACAAAGTTATCATTGACACTGCGAAAGAATATCAGGCAGATATGATAGTCATGGGAAGCCTTGGCCGGACGGGCATTAAAAGGCTTCTTATGGGCAGCAACGCGGAAAGGGTGCTCGGCCATGCATGCTTCCCCGTTCTAATAGTGAAACCATAAATCGGACTCATGGCGGAGGGATTTTTCCCGAAGGCCCTCCGCCTCCATCTGCATTATTGACGGTCTCGGATTATTTATATTTTAAGGAGAGTAAGAGTATATGTTGACAGGAAAGATAACGGAAGAAATTATTAATGCCGCTTTTATTACGGAAAAACACACGAGTTTTACAAACAGAGATGAATTCTCAAAAGAATATATAGAACCTGTAAATGTTGTTGATGAAGACGACAATATTATTGGAATAGAATATACCGGGCTTTGTCATTCCTTGGGACTGAGACATGAGGCTGTATTTGTTCTATGCATTTCGCCGGACGGCAAAATACTTGTCCAGAGAAAAAAGGCGGGGACTGACGCCGGACAGGATATGCTGGATGTCGCAGTAGGATGTCATGCGGGGGCGAATGAAGATGCAGGAGCCTGCGCTATCAGGAAAATAAAAGAAAAATTCAACTTTAACCCCTTGATCGGACGCTTAAAATTCATCGCCTCATATAATAGAAACAGTCCCATTCCTTCGACTAATCCACGGGAAATTAATAACGAACGGAGATTCCTCTTCAAGTACTTCGTCACGGATGCCGAAATGGCCGGGCTTTCGGAAACATCTCTGCCGGGAGATAAAAAGAATGCGGCTGCAACAATTGACTGGCTCTCAAAAGAAGATATCCTCGAAGCAATTAATATGGGTAGAACTACCGATGAACTGTTAACGTGTTTTCTGCATTATCTTGTCTACAAGCTTCCTGATTCGGAGATAAAGATCGGATAAAATATCCCGGGAAATTTCAAATACTATATAGACAAGAGACATCCCGGAATATTAAAATATACCCGTCACGATCGTCTGTCTGGAGAATAATCCTCTTAGATGAATCACGCATAAACTTGACCATCCTCAAGTATCAATGCTGATGTAAGATTCAAAAAGCGTTAGAAGGCACATAAGCAGGCTGAGGCAGGTTGTCCGTATGATGACCGCAGGAAAATATCTGAAAGGACACCTTTTAATAGAAAATGGTCCCGGAAAATTATTTATTTACAGGCATTCTTTTTTTTCTTTCCGGCGCGGTCATGTCTTGCATCGTCCCACAAAAAGCGAAGAACTACACCTATGTCCTTTCGGCAATCGGCGCGGTGAACCTTGTCATTGCCGGACTTTATCTTTCCGCAGGAACCCTGATCTCTGTCCCTTCCATCCCGATATCGCCCGCTCTTGAGTTTTCATTTCAGGTAGATGCTCTTTCAGGATTCTTCGTTACGGTAATATCGATATTGACTCTGGCTGTATCAATATATTCCATAGGCTATACAAAAAACATCGGCAATCAAGGATTGATGGGTTTTCTTTATAACCTTTTTATCCTGAGTATGTACGCGGTTGTTCTGTCAGGTAATCTCATTACCTTTCTCATTTCATGGGAGACCATGTCTGTTGTTTCTTATTTTCTTGTTACCTTTGACAGGGATGAAAAATCGGCAAAGGCCGGTCTTTTATACGCAGTAATGACGCATATAGGGACTGCTTTTATTATCATATTGTTCCTTGCACTCTATAAATATACCGGCCATATGGATTTTTCAGGGATGAGGGCGGCTTCCGCAGGTATTCCTAAAGACTTGAAGACCCTGATTTTCATATTCTCAATAATAGGTTTCGGCACGAAAGCAGGAATAATCCCTTTTCATACGTGGCTTCCCAGGGCACACCCCGCTGCACCGTCAAATATTTCATCACTTATGTCGGGTGTTATGATCAAGACCGGGATATACGGCTTCATCCGCATAAGCATGGACGTCCTCGGACACGGCCCTGAGTGGTGGGGAATTACAATTATTGTCATAGGGGCTGTCTCTTCCGTCATCGGTGTTCTCTATGCCCTTATGGAGCACGACATAAAAAAACTTCTTGCGTATCACAGCATTGAGAACATCGGGATCATACTACTCGGCATCGGCAGTTCGATGATGTTCGGAAGCAACGGTATGTATACACTATCGGCCATAGCCTTCATTGCGGGACTTTACCACACCTTAAACCATGCGATCTTTAAAGGGCTTCTTTTCCTTGGCGCAGGTTCGGTTATGCATGCTACACATACAAAAAATATGGAAGATATGGGCGGGCTCATAAAATCAATGCCATATACAGGCCTGTTTTTTCTGATCGGTTCCGTCTCCATATGCGCTCTGCCGCCGTTTAACGGCTTTGTGAGCGAGTGGCTTACCTATCAGGCCCTGCTACTCGGTTTTAATGCGCCTTCCATAACGTCAAAGATAATATCGCCTCTCGGCGGCGCTGCTCTGGCGCTCACGGGCGCATTGGCTGCCGCATGTTTTGTGAAGGCATTCGGCATATCTTTTCTCGGCGTGCCGCGAAGCCCGCACGCTCGGGATGCGAAAGAATCGTCCGCGTCCATGATTGTTGGGATGGCAATACTCGCCGTTCTCTGCCTTACGGCTGGGATCTTCCCCGGTACGGTAATCGGCGTAATATCTCCTTCCGTCATTGCTCTTACAGGTTCGGACGGGAATATAAGTTATAACGGTCTTCTCTCCATAGGCAAAACTTTTTCTTCCCTGGCGCCTGCCGCGATATTGATTTCAATGCTTTGCATAGGCGCTGCAATTGCCGTATTTATTATCGCGGCTGGAAAACGGAAAACCGTATATGCCGATTCATGGGACTGCGGTATGCCTTCCCTTACTTCAAGGATGCAATATACTGCGACTGCGTTTACGAAACCTATCAGGCTCATATTCAAAAGGATATATCTGCCGAAAAGGGAATTAAGCATTTCCTACATCCTGAAGCCCCTGTTTGTAAGGTCCCTGAGATACAGCGGAGAGATTACGCCCTTTTTTGAAAGATATATGTATGAGCCGCTGACGGCATTTATTCGCAGTGCGGCATCAAAGGCAAGGATGTTGCAGTCGGGGAACCTGAACCTGTATCTCGGCTATATTTTGATAACCCTTATGCTGTTACTCATTTTCGGTATTTAGTATGGAATATCTCCAGTTTTTAATAATAATCTTATTTTCACCTTTGCTGAACGGGGTTATAAAAAAATTTAAGGCATACATGCAGGGACGCATAGGCCCCGGCATATTCCAGCCTTACTTCGACCTGATCAGGCTTTTCAGGAAGGACATGGTTGTGTCCGTCGTTGCTTCATGGATATTCAAGGCCGCTCCCTATATAGTAATGACATCCGTTATTGCGGCCTCCCTGATTATTCCGGTCATTACTTTAAAATCTCCTTTCGGCATGATCGGAGACGTCATAGCTTTGATTTACATACTTGCGCTCGGAAGATTTTTTATGGCGCTCGCGGGGCTCGATACCGGGACTGCCTTTGGCGGTGAAGGCAGCAGCAGGGAGATGACGGTCGCAGTCCTTGTTGAACCGATGATGATGCTCAGCATCTTTACGGCCGCCGTATCCGCCGGATCAACTAACATAGCGAGGATCGCCGAAACCCGGAATATGCTATATTCGCCGTCGCACATCCTTGCCCTGTCCGCTTTTATCGTAGCTGTTGTTGCGGAGACAGGCAGGATCCCTGTGGACAACCCTGATACACACCTTGAACTTACCATGATCCATGAAGGGATGCTGCTTGAGTATTCGGGCAGATACCTTGCCCTGATGGAATGGGCGCATTATATAAAACAAATGCTGCTGTTTACTATCACAGCCGACATATTCTTTCCCGCCGGAATTTCTCATTCTACGGAAATATACGGGCTTGTCCTGTCGACCGGCGTCTACATCTTAAAAATGCTTTGTTTCGCTGCTGCAATGGCGCTGATAGAGTCATCAAGGGCAAAGTTAAGGTTCTTTCAGCTTCCGTCCCTTTTGGGTGGCGCGTTCGTCCTTGCACTGCTTTCACTGGTAATGCACATAATGATGGGGGGCAAATGAAAAACTGGATCCAGGTATTTTCAGTCATCGATTTTATATCTGCGGGCATTCTTGTGACCGCAGTGTCAATAAATACATTCAAAAGGATCGAACCATGCGTAAAAGCATATACTCTCAATTCATGGCTTTTGTCCTCATTGACGGCTGTTGCCGCATTTATGACCGGCGAGGTCCACCTGTATGCGGCTTCTGTTGTAACTTTTTTGAGCAAGGGGATTCTGATTCCTATGTTTTTGAGGGGGATAGTAAGACGGATCAAAGCAACACATGATGTTGAACCATACATCAGCAATGCCCTTTCTCTCACTATATCAGGCATTCTTGTAGTTGTTGTTTATGCCGCTCTGAAGGAGGGGATATTTGTTACAGGATTATCAAAGCACGTCCTGCAGATTTCGATCGCAGTGATACTCATAGGTCTGTTTATCATGATAACCCGGAAAAAAGCGGTCATACAGGTGATAGGGCTTTTATTCATGGAGAACGGACTGTTTCTCTCAGGTTTTGCACTTACTTTCGGAATGCCCCTGATCATAGAACTCGGAGTTCTGTTCGATATGCTCATGGGCGTGATAATTCTCGGCATCTTTGTCATACAGATCAGGAAGTCGTTTGCGTCTTCCGACCTTGACAAACTCACCACACTGAAAGGATAGATGGATTAATGGTTCTGATACTCTCAATACCTCTTGTAACGGCTGTCATATGCTATCTGCTGAAGAGTCCGAAACTTGTGGGTTATGCGAGTCTCGCCGGGGCGGCTGCCCTTGCCTTTGCCGCACTGCCGGTGATTATATCGGCCATATCAAGCCCTGCCGAGATGATGAACGGAGTGCTTTATATGGACGCCCTTTCAGGCTATATCATGGCCCTGGTGATTTTTTTAAGCCTTGCTTCGGCGGCCTATTCCATAGAATATCTCGAACACGAGATGAAAGTCGGTCTGACCGGAGCAAGCGGCGTCAGGAGATATTATGCGCTGCTGCACCTTTTCATTTTCACCATGCTTTTGGTCACTGCGGCAAACAATCTTGCTTTGATGTGGATCGCCATAGAAGCAACAACAATTGTATCGGCCCTTCTGATAGGACTCGGTTTCAGCAAAAGGAGTCTTGCAATAGAGGCCGCGTGGAAATATATAATCCTCTGCACGGTCGGGATAACCTTTGCGCTTCTTGGAATATTCATAACCTACTATGCAACGACCGCCGTCATGGGCGGACAGGGGGCGCTGAACTGGACAACCATCAGGAGCATCGCGCCTAAACTTAATCCCGCGACAATGAAACTCGCATTTATTTTTATCCTTGTGGGATACGGCACAAAAGCGGGTCTTGCGCCCGTGCACAACTGGCTGCCCGACGCCCACAGCGAGGCGCCCAGCCCGATAAGCGCCCTGCTTTCCGGGATACTTCTGAATACTGCTTTTTACGGCATTATGAGATTTGTTTCCATAGTAGACCCGTCCGCAGGGAGCGTTTTCACCGGAAATCTGCTTATCCTTTTCGGTCTCATATCGATGGGTATCTCCTCGGTATTAATCCTTGCACAGGTAAATTATAAAAGACTGCTGGCCTACAGCAGCATCGAGCACATGGGCATCATCTCCCTCGGCATCGGTATCGGGGGACCTGTCGGCGTATACGGCGCACTCCTTCATATCATGAACCATGCCCTTTCCAAGCCCCTGATGTTTTTTGTTTCCGGCAGAATACAGGCGCATTATGGTTCTACAAAAATAGAGAACGTCAACGGAGTGCTTTCATCGATGCCGCTTGCAGGGACGCTGGCTTTTATCGGAGCATTATCTCTCGCCGGCACGCCGCCTTTCAATATTTTTATAAGTGAATTTACCGTTTTGAGAGCTGCGGTGGATAACGGCTTATGGGCGATAGCCGGTCTTTTTCTTTTATTTGCGGCGTTTGTTTTCTACGGCATGCTTTCAGCTTTCGGAAGGATGCTTTTTGGAGGAAGGAACGCGGCAAGAGTTCAAGGAGATGAAAAAAGCGGACAAATCGTTGCAGCTTCAGACTTTTCTCTCTCCATGTCTTCAGTATTAAATAATGGGATCATGATCCTGCTTGCTTCTTTAATTGTAGTGTTAGGTTTTACGGTCCCCGGTTTTATAGACGGCACGATCAGAACATGCATTGATATCCTTGGAGTAAAGTGATGGAAAAAGCGCTCAAGAGAAGTATAAATATAAAACGGTATCTGAATGAGGCGTATATAGAAGTCCAAAAGAAAGACTTCAAAGACACCTGCATCTATCTTTATCAGAACGGCGAAGCTATTCTTAGAGTAATGTTTGCAACAGATGAACGTCAGATCGACGGAACATTCAAGATATATTCCGTTTTCTCCGTCCCCGGAAAAGACGAATTCTCTATTATATATACGTCCCTTTCGGGAGATGATCTCTCCTTCCCTTCTATTACGATTAATATTCCGGCGGCCCACTGGTATGAACGCGAGATTCACGATATGTTCGGCCTTGTTCCCGAAGGCCATCCTGATCTGCGCAGACTCGTTTTCCATGATTCATTTCCGGCCGGTTCACATCCTCTGAGAAAAGACTGGTCTGCAGGGGAATCCGATCTCAGGGAATGGGGCGAAGGTATAATAGTCAAAAAACGTTATGCTTTCATGGAAGTTGAAGGCGAAGGTATAACGGAAATACCTGTGGGTCCCGTACATGCAGGAATAATTGAGCCGGGTCATTTCAGGTTCAGTTCGGTCGGCGAGACTATCTTCTTTCTTGAACCCAGACTTTTCTATACGCATAAGGGGACGGAAAAACATTTCGAGACACTCGGGTTTTCTGAAGGCGTCAGGTTGGCTGAGAGGGTTTCCGGAACATCGTCGTTTTCTCATTCAGCAGCGTATTGCATGGCCGTAGAAAGAATGGCGGGCATTGTTTTAACTGAAAAGGCCGATGCCGTGAGAACTCTGCTCCTTGAAATTGAGAGACTCTACAACCATATCGGAGACATCGGCAACATGTGCGCCGGGACAGGATTTGCAGTCGGTTATGCAAAGGGGGCGATCATAAAAGAGCGGTTGATGCAGCTCAATGAAACACTTACCGGAAGCAGATATTTGAGAGGTATTAATACCATAGGCGGAGTAACCAAGGATATCTTTTTGACGAAAGATCATATTTTGAATGTTCTGAATACTGTTACAAAGGAATTTAAATCATTTATGAAATTATTGCTTGGGACAGTTTCTCATATGGAACGTGTCGAAAACACGGGAAAGCTGTCGAGGGATATTGCAGTGAAGCTTGGTGTTACAGGCGTTGCGGCAAGGGCGTCCGGCATTAATGATGATATTAGAAAAGCACATCCCCATCTGCTTTATGACAGGCTTTATTTTGAGCCGCATACAACATCAAAGGGTGATGTTTTTGCGAGGATGATGGTAAGGGCCGAAGAAACGGAGTGTTCCATGTCCATGATAGAGACCCTTTTTGAAAGCACTTACAGCGGGGCATTAATTACGGAGAAAAAGGACATTCCCCCGCTTTCTTATGCGCTGGGTTATACTGAGACCCCGAGGGGCTCCGTATTCTACTGGGTCAAGTCTGATGAAGAAGGAAGACCATTAAGGGTAAAATTCAGGTCTCCTTCTTATTGCAACTGGCCTGCCGTACCCTTTGCCGTGCACGGGAATATTGTGCCTGATTTCCCGTTGTGCAACAAAAGCTTTAATTTATCTTATTCAGGATGTGATATGTGATTAAAGAGATATTGAAAAATTTAAAATGCAAAAAGAATGCGGTCCCATATCCGGAGGGATTCGGCTTTTCTTCTGAAGAAGCGGCAAGGATAATAACCCTTCAGGACGGTATCGACAGGATATTCAAAAGGTCATTGAGAATCAGGCAGGTCGACGCCGGTTCGTGCAATGCCTGTGAATGGGAGTGTACGGCCCTCACGAATCCCGTTTATGACATACAGCGGTTCGGCATTGATTTTGTAGCATCCCCGAGACATGCCGATTTGTTGCTTGTCACAGGACCCGTATCGAGACAAATGGAACTTGCATTGAAAAAAACATATATCGCAACACCGGAGCCAAGACTTGTAGTTGCATGTGGTGACTGCGGCATTGACGGAGGAATATATAAGGGAAGTTACGCCGTGGCAAACGGTGTTGCTAACGTAATCCCTGTTGACTGCTGCATTCCAGGGTGCCCGCCTTCTCCCCTGCGGATAATAGAAGGTCTTATCGCGTTGCTGAAAAAACTCACCGCCTAAATAGAGTCCGTCCATAAACTCCGTCTGTTGAAATCAAGTCCATTTTGCTTTATCATATATCTATAGAATCGGATTGCCTTTAACACTGCTGTATTTTATATGACTAAAAATATAAATTATGTGCTGAACTGAAAATGCCCCGTCTATTCCGGAATTCATATCCATGTCCCTGAAGAAAAAAATAATACTCAGCTTTGTTATCAGCGTGGGTATTATTACCATACTGGCCGTATTCGAATACTGCAATTTTATCGAGATCAGGCAGGAAATCAGGAACCTTGAGATTACCGATACCATAAGGAGCAAATCCCTCCAGTTGAGAAGACATGAAAAGAATTATTTTCTCGACTATTCGAAGGCAAAGGAAGAGTCGGATGCAGTACGGCAATATCTCGCCGAACTGAACGGCATCATCAATAATGGTGCTTTGAAAAACATGTCTCATTTATATCTGAAGGCATGCATAAACGAGTATGAACAACGGTTTAATGCAATAGAACTATCTGCACGAAAGCTGTCAACGGAATTTGCGGAGATGAAGACATCTCATTCGAAATTACGCGCTTATTTTACCGTCATTGAATCGGTTTTAATAGAGCACCCTCTTCAGGGGGCCGGATTGCTCGAAAAAGTTTTCCTGCTACCGCCGGACAGCGCTCTGATTACAGGGCTTAAGGAACTTGACGTACGGATAAATGCACTCAGGAAAAACGGTGAGAATATTATCGTCATTTCAAAAGAGCTTGACAGAGCCGCAAGGGAACATGTTGATAAGACGGTCCGGATGTCACAGCTTGCTATCTTTATCTTTTTCCCTCTGTTTTTTATCACCGGCATCGGGACAATATTTTTCTTTAACAGGGATGTTGTCAATCGATTGAAGACACTTATTAAAGTTGTCGAAAAGACGGGGAAAGGCAATTTCGCAAAAGTGACTCTCATCCCCGGACATTGGGGGCGCAATGATGAGGTGTCAACTTTGATCCAAAAGTTCAACGAAATGGAAGAACAGCTTGCCCGGAGGGAAGAGGAACTTGAGAGAAAGAACAAGGAATTGTTCCAGACCAAGAAGCTGGCGGCCATCGGCACACTGGCATCCGGAGTTGCACATGAACTGAATAATCCGCTCAACAACATCTATCTCTCCGCCCAGGTTTTAGTGCGGGAGATGGGAGATGCCTGTCCTTCAGACATAAAAGAGGTTGTAACCGACATCCGCAGTCAGACGCTCAGGGTAAAAAGCATTGTGGGTGATCTCCTTGAATTCGCACGGGGCAGGGAGCCGCAGATGAAAGAGGTGTATTTATATAATTTCATTAAAGAGGCGTATAAATTTACCGGGAACTCCGTAAATACTGAAAAGATAAGGTTTATGCTGGATTCAGACACCGAAGTAATTATCCATGCAGATCCCGATCAGTTGGAAAGGGTATTTATCAACCTGTTCATGAACGCTGTTGAAGCCATGTCCGGCGAAGGTGACCTGAAAGTCGGTATTTTGCAGGAAGATGATTCCGTGATAATAAAAGTCTCGGATTCCGGTAAGGGCATGTCCGGCGAATCTCTGGAAAAGATATTCGAGCCCTTTTATACGACAAAAGACAAAGGCACGGGGCTTGGACTCGCCATTGTCTTCAATATAATCAGTAAGCATAACGGGAAGATAGCTATTCAAAGCGAAGAAGGTAAAGGCACTATATTTATGATAACGCTTCCGAAAGGATAATGACGGGTATGGTTTTTAAAATCCTGATAGCAGAGGATGAAGAGATAACTTTAAAGCATCTCCTTTCCACATTTCAGAAAGAAGGATATGAAGTCTCGGGGTTCAGCAATGGCCTGAAAGCTCTCGAGGGAATAAAAGAGGAGAATTTTGATGTGCTCATTGCGGATATAAAGATGCCCGGACTTACCGGTATTGAACTCCTTGAAAAAATAAAAGAGAAGAATATCGAAACAGAAGTGATAATAATAACCGGTTATGGGAGCATAGATTCCGCAGTGGCCGCCGTGAAAAAAGGCGCATACGATTATATTACAAAGCCCTTTGACCTTGACGAAATGCTTTTTAAAGTTAAAAAAATTTATGAAGAAAAAATACTGAAAAAAGAAATCGTTGCTTTAAAGACATCTTTAGGGGTTGGGAAACATATCTCGGGAATTGCCAAGAGTGAAAGCATGAAGAAGATATTCGGAGTAATGGATAGCATAAAAGATTCTGATTGCGATGTTCTTTTAACAGGCGAAAGCGGCGTAGGCAAAAGCCTTATCGCAAGGCTGATCCATTCAAGCGGCAAAAGGAGCGAGAAACCCTTCCTCTCGATAAACTGCGCCACATTCACGGAAAATCTCCTTACCAGCGAATTATTCGGTCATGAAAAAGGCGCATTTACCGGCGCAATAAGCGCCAAGCAGGGACTTCTCGAAATCGCAGACACAGGGACCATTTTTCTTGACGAGATCTCGGAAATATCCACAAACCTGCAGGCCAAATTACTCCACGTTATAGAAGACGGTGAATTTTTCAGGGTGGGCGGAACCAGATCCATAAAAGTCGATGTGAGGTTTATTGCTGCAACCAACCGGAATATACACGCCTTCATAACCGAAGGGAAATTCAGGGAAGACCTCTATTACCGTCTGAATGTCATGGAGATATATATCCCGCCATTGAGAGAAAGAAGAGATGACATTGGATCGCTAAGTGAATACTTCCTCAAGAAACTTCTTCCAAAAGCCGACAAAAAAATAACCGGTTTTACAAAAGAGGCGCTTGAGATTCTGATGAACTATAGTTTCCCCGGTAATGTCAGAGAACTCGAAAATATTGTCGAACGGGCGATAATTCTTGAAAAAAGTTCGTTGATCACACCGGAGAGTCTGCCTCAGGGGTTGCAGTTGTTCCATATTGAAACAATCCTGCCGGACAGGATTAAATCTATCGATGAACTGAATAAAGAATATGCGGAAAAAGTAGTCGAGATGCTTGGCGGCAACAGATCAAAGGCTGCGGAGCTTCTCGGCATATCAAGAACAAGCCTATGGCGAATCCTTAAGGAAAAGTAGCGTTCACTGCTGTTCAATTCTGAAACACTCATTTAGCCCTCCCTTCTAACAATATCATTTAAATTCAAAGAGTTATAGCTTGGTATGGTTATTGCTTCCCTATTGTTAAGTTTACAAATAGGAGGCTAAAAAGCAAAGATGAAGAAAAAAATGTTGTTCGTCACGTATCTGGATGAGCATCCTGAAGAAGGATTTTCGTATGTGATTCAGCTTGCAAAGGTTATGAATGAAGATTTGATGGTTTTTCTGCTCCGGGGAAAGCGTCTTTCCCGAAATAGCGATGAATTAGTGAGCGCTGATGCGTTGACGGAAGCCGTTAAAGTTGAAACTGAAGGACGGGTTATTCCTATGGGTCCTCAGGAGACCCCGGAGACTGAAAAGAAACTGGCCGGTCTTGTCTATAAGTGCAAAAAATCAGGGATTAAGGTGGACCTCTATTCTTTAAGGTCCGACGTGGTTTCAGCGATAGAAGAGTATTTCAGACACAAGAACGGGATTGACATAGTGTTGTTGGGCCCGAATATCACCGAACACAGTCATATCACCCAGCGGACCCTGAAAAAACTCTCTGATACGGTTGCGAGACCGATCGTAACAATGGCAAAACAAATATCTACAGCGCCAATCTAATAAAGGAGGGGGATTTATTATGTATCTTTATTTGCCGGTTGCTTTAACCAGTATCAACATACTGATTCCGATAGGTCTTGGACTGGCTGTAGGTCTTCTGTCAGGCCTTTTCGGAGTAGGCGGAGGTTTCTTAATGACTCCGCTTTTAATAATGTTCGGCATCCCGTCCACTGTAGCGGCTGCCACAGACTCTAATCAGATCGTTGCCGCCTCCGTGTCAGGCACATATGCGCACTGGAAGGTCGGCAATGTAGATTTCAAGATGGGGTTATATCTTCTCGTGGGAGGCTTTATCGGAGGTCTTGTCGGTGTTGAGCTTATCAAGGTCCTCAGGGCCATGGGCGATGCAGGCTTTGTCATCAAGATAACGTATGTGTTGATGCTCGGCTCTGTCGGGACGTACATGTTTATCGAGAGCATTCAAAGCATGAAGAAAAAGAAAACAGAAGAGGTTAAGGAGGAGAAAGATTCAAAAGTTGCAAGATTCCTTAGGTCTCTGCCTTTGCAGGCACGTTTTGAAAAATCAGGTGTTACCCATTCTGTCCTGGTGCCTGTTGTCCTGGGGGGCTTTGTGGGTGTGCTTGCCGCAATAATGGGCGTTGGCGGCGGATTTCTGATGGTGCCTGTCATGTTCTACATACTGAAGATGCCGATGCATGTGATTGTCGGGACAAGCCTTTTCCAGATTCTCTTTACCTGTATTGAAGTCACTTTTCTCCAGTCCTATACGAATCATACAGTCGATTTCATTCTCGCGGTCCTTTTGTTGGTGGGATCAACGGTAGGGGCCCAGATCGGGGCCATATTTGGCAGGAAAATGAAGGGGGACCAGCTCAAAATCATCCTTGCATCGATAGTCCTCGTTGTCACTGCAAAGATAGTTCTTGATCTGACATTAACACCGTCATTACTTTTATCACAGGCAGGAGGTCACTAATGAAACGTCACAGCCGGTTAATGAAATCCTTTATTTGTTTTCAAACACTGTTCATATTGGTGTCCTTCCTTTTTGTAAATATGGCGTCGGCGCGATTGACCGCAAAGGCCAACCACGACCACATAACAGTGGATTCCTTTTATCACGGCAGTACGGTCAGTGTGAGAGGCGTCTCCGACCCTAATACGGATATCATAATCAAGATAACGTCCGATGAGGGCCATCAGGTCCTGCGGGAAAAGGGGAAAGTGGGAGGTCTGCTCTGGATGAACGTTGGAGAACTCAAAATAGACCATGTCCCCAATACGTATTTTCTCCACAGTACAAAGAATGTTGAAGACATATTAAGCCGGGACCAAATAAGCAAATATGTAATCGGGTACCCTGCCCTCGAAAGACATGTCGAAATGAATGCATCGGATGAGGGAGAAAAGACCGGTTGGTTTGATGAATACGTGAAGTTCAAGGAATCTTCGAAGCTCTACGGGACGACTACGGGTCGGATATCTCTGACAGAGGACAAAGGCGCACAAAGTTATTACATATTGACTCAATGGCCCTACCAGGCCCCTCCGGGGAATTATACCGTCACTGTATATGCAGTCAAAAACAAAAAAGTGGTTGAGACCGCAACCTCGAATGTAGATGTAGAGCAGGTTGGCATGGTTAAATCATTTGCGAATATGGCAAAGAACAGTGCAACGGAATATGGGTTCATATCAGTTTTTGCGGCTCTAAGCGCCGGGTTTGGCGTAGCCATGATATTCGGAAAAAGCGGGGGCGCACATTAATTATGTATAAGAACATTGTAATAGCTTACGACGATTCGGAATTCAGCAAGGCTGCCCTTATGGAGTCTTCATGCTGGATAAAGAGGCATGGCGGTAAAGCCATACTTGTTCATTCCATATTTTTTGATGAAGAAGAATTCGCTGTTTCCCTCAATCAGAGGTCCAAACGTTTTGAATTGGGAGAAAAAATCTGCTATCAGGTTCGGGAACATGTCTCGACAGAGTTCGGACTGAACGGCAGCCTGGAATCCATTGTCTGCGAAGGAGAGCCGCATGATGTTCTCATGAATGTTGCCGCAGCAAGAAATGCGGACCTTATTGCCATAGGCACTCATGGAAGAAAAGGTTTAAAGAAACTGTTCCTCGGCAGTGTCACGGGGAGGGTCCTATCGAGTTCTCCGTGCGATGTCCTGGTAGTCAAGAATAAGTTGGGTAAGTGCACCGGCAACTTTGAATCTGTTTTGCTCTCTTTTGACGGATCAGAATTCAGCAGAAAGGCCCTTGTCCGCGCCTGCGAGCTGGCAAAACTCGAAGGCTCCAGGATAACGGCTGTCTATGTGATTCCGAGATATGAGGAGATGATCGAATTCTTTGCGACAAGTCTGATACATGAAAATCTGCAGCACGACGCAGAAAATATTATGGAAAAAGCAAAAACTATTGCGAGGGAGCATGACGTAGTGATAAACACCGAAGTGGCGTCCGGAGACGAGGCGGAAGAGATTGTGGCAACGGCAAAAAGACTGAACAGCGACCTTATCATTAGGGTAACTCACGGATGGTCGGGTATTAACAGGGCAATTATGGGGAGTATAGCGGAAAGAGTTTTCATAAATGCTCCCTGTCCGGTATTAGTAGTTAAATAAAAGGAGAAAAGATCATGAAAGATTACAGAAAAATTCTCATAGCTATGAACGGGTCAAAGGACGTCCTTGTTGAAGGTCTGAAGCTCATAGGTCCGGAAAAAAGCCTTGTCACCGTTGTTAAGGTGAGTCCGCCGTACGAAGGGGACCTCAGCCTTGTAGGGGTCAGGGATGTCGGGCAGGTTTTGGATGGAATTTCTGAAAAGACTGTAACAGAGATAAAACATATTGCAGAATACGCGGGCATAGCAGTGAAAGTGCGCATAGAGGTAGGGGAGATCGACAAAAAGATTGTGGAGGTAGCGGAAGAGGAAAAGAGCGACCTTATTATAATGGGCGCCGGCAGTCAGAGCAGCATCAAGAAACTCTTTCTCGGTAATGTGCTCGATGATGTTACCCATCAGGCCCCTTGTCCGGTACTCGTTGTGAACTCTGAAAAGCAGGCGCCGGCGAGCAACTTCTGTCACCTTCAGGTCTACCGTGAAAACAAGGAGCAGAAGGAACTCGCAGCACTGAAGCCCCATTATTTCTAAGAAAGGAGGAAGCGCAATGTCTATTATAGCTGCATTTGCAGGAACCTATTGCAAGGAAGAGCCTGCGATAAGAGAGATTGTTAAAAGAACAGGCTCCAAATATCTGACAGACGCCGATATCGTCTCAAAGGCATCCTGCCTGTCCGGTCTCAGTGAAGGCAAGATTCTAAAGGCCTTCTATGCTAAGATGCCTGTCTTTAATCAGTTTACTCATGAAAAGGAACTGTCCGTAGCTTACCTCAAGCTTGCGTTGGCAAAGACCCTCTCTGAAGACAATATTTTTATAAACGGCTTCACAAGCCTCTTAATACCCCCGTCGATTACTGATCTGCTAAGAATATGTATCATCGCTGATATGAAAACCAGAGTTTCTGCCGCGGGTGAATCGGGCATGTCGGAAAGGGAGGCGCTCAAGACGCTTCATAAAGACGATGAAGACAGGACAGCGTGGGTGAAAGGCATACTGGAAAAAGATGACCCATGGGATTTTTCCATGTACGACATGGTCTTGCCTACCGACAAGATGACCCATGAGGAAATCGGAAGTCTGGTTGCGGAGACCATGGGAAGAGATATTTTCATACGTTCCTCATCATCCGGGAAGGCAATTAAGGATTTCATTCTGGCATCCCGGATCGAGGCCGCATTGATTAAAGAGGGACATTATTATGTTACTGCAGAGCCGGATGCCGGCAACGTAACTTTAACAATAAACAAAAATGTGCTTATTCTGAAATGGCTTGAGGATGCTCTTCAATCCGTGGCCGGTAAGATTTCCGGAGTTAAATATGTCACAACAAAAGTGGGCAAACAATTTTACCAAGCGGATATTGTGAGAAAGTTCGACCTTGGAATGCCCTCCAAACCATTCTTTACGGATGACGAACGGCAGTTTTTGCCTACACTATCCGAAAAGGCCGTGTTTGAGAGAAATTGGTTATAGAGTCGCACATAAATCAAAAGTGTCCTATCATTGTAACACAACAAGCATAACAGACAATTAGCGTGTCATCCATTGAAAAATTCCATGTCAGGAGACAAACGTCGGTAATCGCAAGATTCTAAAATAATCTTTATATTTTTCGGCTTTGTTTTATCTTCTCGTTTGCCTTTTTAATGGTATCGCTCAGGACGTTGACGTCCACGGGTTTTTCAAGATATGCAAACGCGCCCAGGTTCATGCACTGTTCCCTGTCCGCCTCGGAACCTTGTCCGGTAAGGATAATGACTTCGATTTTCGGGTTGGTCTGTTTTACGCGTTTCAGGACCTCGATGCCGTCGATCCCCGGCATTTTCAGGTCTAAAATCATAACGTCAGGTTCGTCTTCTCTTATAATATCCAGGGCGCTTTCGCCGTCATATGCAATGACTGAGCCTATTTCTCTTAAATGCAGCCTGTCGGACAATGTCTGAGCAAACTGCCGTTCATCATCCACAAGCAGGAGTTTGGAAGGCATTTCCAGATCATACCTCCTAACGATATCCGGCTGATAAAATTTCCTGCCCACCTTAGTTGCCACGGATTGAACGCCCGGGATCTTGATTGACAGGGATTGCAGTTCCTCTTCTAACCGCTTCAGCATAAGCACATTTTTGTTTATTGTTAAAGTTACCGCCCCGTCGTTAGACTCTGCAATAATAAAATGACCCGCTTTAATTAGTTCGGTTTCAACCCTGGCCGCCAAAATAAAATCGTGGATTGCTTTTTCACCGGCTGCGGAAGTTTTTAGAATATCTTTCTCCAAAGTCTTCTTTACCAAATCCGCTATTTCTTTTGAATTAGTTTTATCCGTAGGCAGAACCATATCATAGATCGAAATGTCCCATGGATCATCTTTTTCAAGAATAGTCTTCGTCCATGACATTCTGTCTTCATCGCTTCTGTGAAGCATTTTAAGCGCTTCGTTTTCGGACATACCGGATGATCCTGCTATGGAAAGCCTGTACTTCATATCGGAGATAAGACAAACTTTCAAAACATGCGCAATCCCCGCAGGTATCAAAAGGCTCGTAAAACCGTTGATCAGAAGGTTGTCTTCAGTAAGGGTTTCGGCAACGGCAAGCTTCAGATAAGCAATGGACCGCTCTTTTTCATGGGTAAACTGGTTAAAAACTGAGACCTTTGCCGAAAACGCCTTCAGTATCTTGCTTTCGGGAAGATCCGAAAGTCTTCCGGCTTTTGCGGCAATATCCGAGTCGGTCAGATATTTATAGCCCGTTTTTTCAAGAATTTCCTTTATTGCTAATTCTTCATTGCAATATTTGCCTGTAAATACGGTAATAATTGACATTTAGCTCCCTCCATGAAATAAAATCTAAATACTGCAAATAGCCATAAGCGGACACATTTTCTCGGTCGCCCCTTTATGAGCGACAGGATAAATCCTGCTTATAGCCTGTTCCGGTGTATGATAGATATGGTCCTGTCCTATTTTTTCGAGCAGATGGGTCCGCTTCATAACTTTCAGGACCGCCTCATTTACTCCGCTCAGGGATATATCCAGTCCGGCGCTTCTCACCCGGTCTACAAGCAGCGACAGCATTTCTTCCCCTGACGCATCCATTTCATTGATCCCGTTGGATACAAGAATGATGTGCTTTAAATTCTTTTTCGTCTCGATGATCCCCCTTATACAGTCCTCCAAATAGCTTGAATTGGCAAAGAACAGCGGCCCTTCAAACTGCACCATGGCGATATGTTCGCAACCCTGCAGCCCGTGGGTTTCCATGCAGCGCAGAGACCTGTCTTCATGTCTCGCCAGCAAGGATATTTTCGGTTTCATGCTCTTATATAAGAATACCGAAATTGAAAGCGCAACGCCAATCATAATGCCTTTGTCCAGATGAGGGGCAAAGGCCAATGTAGCGATAAAAGCTATGATGGAAATAATACCGTCATATTTTTGGGCCTTCCAGGCATGAAGAAATCCGGAAACGTTGATCAGACCGATAACCGCCATCATGATTATGGCCGCCAACACCGACTGCGGCAGATGATAGAGCAGAGGGGTAAAAAACAGAAGCACGATCAAGGCCGCCAGGCTTGTAAAAACGCTTGCAAAACCGGTAAGGGCCCCGGCCTGAAAGTTGACGGCCGAACGCGAAAACGAACCGGAAACGGGATAGCTTTTACCTATCGAACCGAGCAGATTCGCCAGCCCCTGACCGATCAACTCCTGGTTAGGGTCAAGTCTCTGTCCGGTTTTCCCTGCAAGGGCCTTGGCTATGGAGATGGCCTCCATAAAACCCAGCAGAGAAATAATTGCGGCATAAGGCAAAAGATGCAATATACCGCTAATGCTTATCGAAGGAATACTAAAAGCGGGCAACCCTGAGGGAACAGTTCCGATAACATCTCCGCCGCCTATCATGGTAACGGAATCTTCCTTTATCGGTTTGGTCCCGACTTTCATTCTCCATAACCTTCCGTCAGGATTTGAGTTTTGGGGGAGTTCGTCTTTCAGATAAAATCTCACGGAACCGTCAGGTTGTTTCACTCCGCTGAAAAATAAATTCCTGATTTCTTTTCTGAAAGAAGCCGATTTTATTTTTGCCTCTTCCGTAGCTATAGTTAGATCTTCTTCTTTACGTTTACCGTTAAGGAAGCCGATTTTATCATGGTTTTTCCTGGCTTCTTCCATCAGTATGGTATTGGCCGTGCGTTCTTTCGCCAAGGTCGTAATTTCATCCAGTGTTTTATTGAAACCCGTTATCTGTTCAATTGTTTTCGGAGAATCTATTTTTGTCACATCAACCTTGACATTGTGCTCAAATCCTATTGACCATGAAATGACCGTACTAATGGCAACCGCTACGAGGACATTCGGGATCTTGGGAGCGACCTTTTTCAACACGAACATTACCGCAAAAGCCCCGGCGCCCATAATAAACGTCAGCCAGTGCGTATAGTGCATAGCTGCCTGAACAACCCGTATGATGGTTTCGTAATGATGCTCTGCTTCATCTATGGAAACCCCGAACATCTTTGACAATTGCGATGTGGCGATAATGATCGCCGCCGCGTTGGTAAAACCGTTCACAACCGGATGGGACAGGAAATTGACGACTAATCCGAGCCTCAAAACTCCTAAAAGCAATTGGAAAAGACCGACTATTAAAGCGAGTAAAATAGCATATGTGATATAGCCTTCACTCCCGGCGGTTGCAAGCGGGCCTAAAGAGGCCGCAGTCATAAGTGAAACAACTGCAACAGGGCCTGTTGCAAGCTGTCTGCTGGAGCCGAACAGGGCGCCGATCAACGGAGGCAGAAAGGCCGCATACAATCCATAATATGACGGCAAGCCGGCCAATTGTGCATAAGCCATGGATTGAGGAATAAGAACAAGCGCAACCGTCAGACCTGCGATTGCATCGGCCCTCAATTTGCCAAGGTTATAACCTTTCAGCCATTCCAGAAAAGGGAAAATACGTAACAACATAATTAACTCTCCTTTATTAGCTCGATTTTTTATATTACAGTTTTTTAATAAAAAATATACTGAATTAATTGGTATTATGTTAATTTTTTGCCAATATACAATCCACTGCGGTTTCAGAACGTTCTATTTTACTTAGAAGTAATATTATTATTACAATTAAATAATTTTATTAGGATATTATAAATATTAAACCTCTTTTAGGTTATATCCAAATAATTCCTGCAATAAACGATAGGAAATTGCAGGAGATGAAACCAAAGGAGAATGAGAAACTTAACCTTATCGCTGCGGGGTTCCGCCCTTATTCTTTCACAAATCTGTTAGTTTAATTCTTAATTATTTCGACAATTTTAAAGAATTGATTTAAAATTGCAATATAAACAATAAACTTACTTAGTATGGTCGGCGCGAATAGTTCTTTTGGAATAGATGAAAGTGAAAAAGCAGGGGATTGCAATAAAAATGCACACTATAGAAAAGCGGACCGCCGAACTAAGGACAATAAATGAAAAACTGTGGGACGAAATAGTGGAACGGAAAGTTGAATTCGAATCTGCATGTGAGACCTCTATTTGTTTGAGCAAATTTATATTATAATTAATGTAAAATCGTATCAGTTATTAAAAGTCGTCAAACATATTCATGGAAACCTGCATATAAGGAGGTGATAAACTTACGCAACAGTCTAAGCCGCATCTTCGTATAATAATTTCCCAACCAAGGAGGTCTTAGAATGAACGGAAGAGCATCAAAAAGTATTTTTTTTATCCTGTCAATCCTGTCCTTAATGATTCTTATCGGATGTTCAGGGTATGTATACTCGCTGAAAAACGGCGTCGGATTTCATCCCGTCGAGCTGATCAATGCGGATAAAGCCGTTGCGGATGCACAGAAAGCGGGCAAGGACAAACAGTGCCCGAAGGAATTTGCCGAAGCAAAAGGATTAAGAGACAAGGCATGGGACGTCTACTGGTCCTGCAAAACAAAAGAGGCCATCGAGATTGCAAAAGAAGCTATAAACAAGACAAAAGCCCTCTGCCCGGCGCCTCCGCCTCCGCCAAAACCTGCGCCTAAAGTAATCGATAAAATGACCTTGCTGCTGCATTTCGATTTCGACAAAGCGGTTATCAAGGATGTAGATAAGGCGGAACTGAACAGGGCCATCAGCTTTATCAGAAAATATCCTGATGCACACGTAAAACTGGAAGGCCATACCGACAGCAAGGGTTCCGAGGATTACAACCAGCGCCTTTCCGAGAGACGGGCCGGTGCTGTTCAGCAGTATATCGTAAAAGAAGGCGGCACGAAAGAATCGAAAATAACCTCAGCCGGCTACGGTGAACTGAAACCGGTTGACACAAACAATACCGATGAAGGAAGGGCCAAAAACAGACGTGTAGAGGTCCTGATTATTTCCGAGTAACGACTGCTTTACAAATGATGGACTGCCTCCGCAGTCCCGAAGGATTTCGGGACGAAGTATCCGCTACCTCCCATCCGTTGATGGGAGATAGCGGGATAATTTTTTATGATCTTTGAGATTCATTTCCCCAGCACTTCTCTTATTTTTCTCAGAAGCTTTGTCGGTGAGGCAGGTTTTTCGACATATGCAAATCCTTTTTCAATAATGTCTTGTTTGTGAATGATATCCGCCGGATACCCGCTCATAAATAGAACCTTGATATCAGGCCTTATCTTCTTTATCTCATCGTACGCCTCTTTGCCATTCCTATTCGGCATTATTACGTCAAGAAGCATAAGCTGAATCTTATCCTGATGCGCCTTAAATTCGTTTATTGCAGTCTGACCGTCTACTGCCGTTATTACCTTATATCCGTATTCCTCAAGCAATTTCTTTATGAATTCCCTTATAGTTTCTTCATCTTCCGCTAACAGGACCGTCTCCGTGCCTGTTTCAATCGGTTGTATAGCTTCAGGTTTAATCTGTTCTACCTTTGCTTCTATCAACGGCAGATATATCCTGAATGTGGTCCCCATACCCGGTTCACTGTAAACATTGATAAATCCTTCATGCTGTTTGATTATCCCGTATACCATGGAAAGTCCGAGCCCGGTCCCCTTGCCGACTTCCTTAGTCGTAAAGAAAGGCTCGAATATCTTCTCCCTCGTCTCTCTGTCCATGCCGACGCCCGTATCGGTCAACGATATAAGAGCATACTCTCCTTCATTTCCGAAACCATGCTCTGTTATGAATTCATTGTCAATAGCAATCTTTTCCGTCCCAATACTTAAAAACCCTCC
Source organism: Thermodesulfovibrionales bacterium (assembly GCA_041660325.1). Lineage (GTDB taxonomy): Bacteria > Nitrospirota > Thermodesulfovibrionia > Thermodesulfovibrionales > SM23-35 > DYFC01. The sequence goes on from JBAZWR010000004.1 coordinate 43,039, forward strand.
TTCAGGCATTGCGTCCCGTGCATTTGTCGCAAGGTTCATCAATACCTGCTCTATCTGCCCTGAGTCCGCCATAACAATCAGGTCCTCCTCTGAAAGCATGGTTTGTAAATGGATATCCTCTCCGATAATCCTTGATAACAAATAATCTATTCTTACGATAATCTCATTGAGGTTTGCCGGGCATGGATTCATTATACGTTTCCTGCTGAAGGCAAGAAGGCTTTGCGTCAAATTAGCCGCCTTATCCGATAATGAGAGGATGTTATCGGCATATGTCCTTAATGGGTCATCGTCCTTCATTTTCATCTTTAATAGATGCCCATATCCTATCATCGCCGTGAGGATGTTATTAAAATCATGGGAAATGCCTCCGGCAAGCTGGCCTACTGCCTCCATTTTTTGTGCCTGGAGAAGCTGGGTAAGCAGCCTTTCTCTCTCATATTCCACCTGTCTTCGCACTATTATTCCGGACAGTGTATTGGCAATAGAATACAAGAAGTCCTCTTCTTTTTGATTCCTGCCTACTCCCTCTTTCAAATAGATATTTATCACCCCTAATGTTCTGCCGCCAAAAAGGATAGGTACGGCGTAATGACCGTGAGGAGACATCCCCTCGTAGCAGGTTTCATGGCGTTCATCAATATGGTCGGCAGACTGTATCTGCCGGGTCTGTGCAGCCAGTCCGCAAAGGCATTTACCAAATGGAATGTGCCTGCACAATTTTTTTACCGGACCGGAAAGATTGCTTTGAGCTTTCATCACCAGGATACCCGGTTCATCTTCAACAAGGTATACGTTTCCGATCGGTTCAAATGAAAGCCCCGGAATGGACAGTATCATGTTCAGAGCCTTCTGCAACAGTTCTTCAAGTGAAATATTTTCCAGTGATTCGCTGAGTATCATGTTCAGAGCAGACTGGGTAAAGTAGTTATCACGAAGTTCCGCTTCTAATGCACTTAGCGCTTTCTCGGATTCTTTTCGCTCGGTGATGTCGTGAGCGATGGTCGAAGCGCCTACAATCTTTCCTGTCGCATCCTTAACGGGAGATACCGTCAGGGACACGTGAATAAGACTACCGTCTTTTCTAATGCGTAACGTTTCATAATTGGATATGTTTTCTCCACGACTGATCTTATCGAGAATCTGCGGAACATCGTCCGAATAATCCGGAGGGAGGAGAACGGATACGGAACATCCCTTGATTTCTTCCGAGGTATAACCATAGCACCTCTCTGCACCCTTGTTCCAGGTGATAATGACGCCGTCCAGCGCTTCGCCGATAATCGCTTCATTCGATGACTCGACAATCATTGCCATCAGCCGGATTTTTTCCTCACGCTTTCGCTCCGTAATGTCACGAACGTTGCACTGGATCTGATCCGATTCATCAGTGAAATATACCTCTGCATTAACGTGCGTTCCCCTATTGGTTTCTATAAAAACATCCGTGTATTGCGCAAATCCTATATTGTTTAATCGGGTATAGACTTTTTCAAAATCCCCGGCATCTTTCAAAATACCGAAATCCATGACCTTTTTCCCTAATAAATCTTCCCGGGGATAGCCTAATAAATCTACAATTGCCTGATTAATGTCGATTATGTTTCCCCCCGGTTTATCAAGAATTAAAAGACCGTCTTTCGAGGTTTCAAAGATGCGCCGGTAATGCTTTTCAGACTGCGCCAATGCGGCTTCGAGTTTCTTCACCTTCAGGAGCATCTTTATCCTGGCGAGCACCTCTGTCTTGTCAAAAGGTTTTGATAAAAACTCCTCTGCCCCGACCTCTATACCCTTGATGCGGTCTCCTTTTGCGGTCAATGCCGTAATCATAATGACGGGTATATTCATAAACTCTTTACTTTCTTTAATCTCCCTGCATACCTCAAAGCCGTTCATCTCCGGCATTATAATGTCTAACAGCACGAGGTCTATTTTGCGGGTTTTTATCTTTAGCAGGGCGTCTTTTCCGTTTGCAGCGCTTATCACCTCATATCCGTTTGCAACGAGTATGTTTTCGAGCAGCTCGCAATTTGCAGGTTCATCGTCAACACAGAGAATGACCGGATTTCGCAGGTTCATGACCGCGCTTTGGCAAGGATTTTTTTTCACAAGACGTCCCGAAACGCTTTTGGAAGGATTTGTATCGACGACGCCTCTATGGTCGTCAAACGGAAGGCATCCATCCGTATTTGTCATTTCACCCCCATTACTCATAATATAAAAGTAGTTATTACTTTAATTATCCACATTATATTTAATATGTCTATTCGTAGAAGTACGTAGTCAAAAATAAATATAATACGTAGTTTAAAAAGAGGGGAACAGCAAAAAAACGACCGGGTATGTCCGCCTCGGGCGGATTCGCCGAGGAGAAAGCGAAAATACTCTATTCTCAGTTCAATCAGAAATATTTGTGAATAATCCGGGGCAGGCTACTAATCCTTCAAAGTTACTATTCCCCTCTGGATCGCGTAACGCACAAGCCCGGTCTGATTGTGCAGTCCGAGCTTGTGCATCAAATTATAGCGATGCACCTCGGCAGTGCGCAGACTTATCGATAGTTTTTCCGCAATATCGATAGTGTTAAAGCCTTCAGCCGATAGTTGCAGCACCTCGCGTTCTCGGTTTGTAAGTGTTCCGTATATATCCAGCATGGTTTTCCCGGCAGTCCGTACATAAGCCTCAATCGCACATTCGGACAACGGCGGACTGAGGAAACGACGTCCTGCGATCACCTCATGTATTGCGCGCACAAGTTCGGACCCTGTTGATTCTTTCAGCACATAGCCGGACGCCCCGTTCTTTAATGCCTCCAGCACATATGCCTCATTGCTGTGCATCGAGAGAATTATAACGCAGGTTTTTGACGAGTATTTTTTAATCTTCCTGGTAACCTGAATACCGTTGATATCGGGCATCATAAGATCCAGTAACACCAACCCGGGTTTAAGTCGTTTTACGAGATCAACCGTTTCCATACCGTTTTTTGCTTCACCTGCAATATAAAAACCGGGCTCTTTCTCCAGCAGTGTCCTTATTCCCAACCGGACAACATCATGGTCATCTGCAATAACTATTGTGATTGAAGTCGTATGGTTATTCATTTTTCAACGGTACCTCTGCCGTCAGTCGTGTGCCGGCGCCGGGAGACGACTCTATGGTAAGGTGACCGCCCAATAAAGATAACCGCTCGCGCATTCCCTCTATGCCGGCAGTTTCACGATTAATTCCGACAGTTTCAGGGTCAAAACCGTTCCCTTTATCTTCAATATTAATCATAATCATGTTCTCATCGGCCACAGTCACGACCCATACCTCGTTCACCCCGGCGTAGCGGGCCGCATTGGTCAATGCCTCCTGTATAACGCGATATGTTACAGTCTCGACTTCAGGCCTGAAACGCATATCCAGCCCGCTCTGTTTGAATTCCACATGTATATTCGTCTGCGAAGTATAGCGCTTAAAATGCCACAACAAGGCAGGCAGCAGTCCAAGGTCATCCAGCATCGAGGGCCGCAGATCAAGCGAAATATTGCGGACATTGGCCAGGAGATCAATGACGGATTTTTGGACTTCTTGAATGCCGGCACTGATATTGTCTGCCGGCAGATGCATTAGACTCTCCAAAGCGAGTTTGACGCCGGTCAGGGACTGACCGATCTCATCGTGCAGCTCCCGCGCTATGTAACGGCGTTCGGCTTCCTGCACTTCCAATAAACGTTTTGAAAGGACCTGCAACCGTATAGTACGTTCAACAACCTTTTGTTCCAGTTCTTCATTCAGTCTCTTGATCTCTTCCTCGGCCCGTTTGCGCCCGGTGATATCCGTTAACACGGCAAAACTTCCCTTGAAGTCGCCATTGTCGTCAAATATCGGCTTTGGCGACACAATTGCCTGAACTTTTTGACCGTCTTTTTTCGTTAAAACGAGTTCATAAGACGCAGAGACGCCTGCTTTTCTTTTTAATATCTGCTCTTCATATATTTTTTTGTTGGCGTCATCCAGAAAATGAGTGAGCGGACGCCCGATTATATCGTCTTTTGCATGTCCCAGCATGGCACAGAGATTTTCATTCACAAATATATTCAAGCAGTTTTCATCCGTGACCCCTAATCCCTCATTCATCGTTTCCACAAGCGTTTTATACTGCTCCATGCTTTTTCTGAGCGCCGCTTCGGTTTTCTGGATGCGAATTATTGCCGAGATGCGGGACAGGAATTCCTGCACCGGAAGGGGGCGTGTAATGTAACCGTCCGCTCCCGCATCAAGTCCTTTAACCTGAGAGGCGGAAGAAATTTCCATCCCCGATATCAGCATTACGTAAGTGCCTAACAATTCCGGAGCTTCCTTGATCTGCCTGCAGATATCAAATCCGCTCATATCCGGCAGCATTACATCAAGGAGGATTAAATCGGGGCGTCGTTCTTTAGTTATCCGAAGGCATTCCTCCCCGGTTACAGCCTCCGTCACTTCATACCCGGCATTCCGCAGAATAGCAGTATTTATCTGCAACAAATCAGGATCATCGTCAACACAGAGAATCTTTAGAGGTAAAGCCGTCATAAAATCATTACTCCCTCCGACGCTATTAAAACCCGAGGAGAAAAAGGATTTTCATGAGAAAAGTATATCACAAAAACAGGGGTGGGAATAGTATAAGGCAAAGAATCGTAACAATTCAGCGAAGATGGGAAAAGGCATAGACTGCCGGCTATTCTTAAGAGTAAGATAATAAGGATATGTCAAGTCGTGTCCTGGAAAAAGACTCGGTTATCCGATTCCCGCATTTTATGATCCTGAAGGCCTCGGCGGGTTCAGGGAAAACCTATGCGCTGACCGAGAGGTTTGTTCAGTTCATCTTATCGGAGAAGATACACCGCAATAGCTTGAGAAATATCCTTGCCGTCACTTTTTCAAACAACCATGCAAAGGAAATGAAGGAGAGGATCCTTCAGCGGTTGAAAGCGATCTGTTTTGATGACCTGAAATCCATGGATGAAATGTGCAGTCTATTATCTCCGGACAGGGAGAGGATAAAAAATAAGGCCGCGCAGTTGATAGACGAGATACTCAATAATTATTCCGACTTTCAGGTTAAAACAATAGACAGTTTTATGACGACCGTGTTCAAAGCATCTGCCATTGATTTCGGATATAACCCCGAATTTGAGATTCTGATGAGCATCGACCCCCTGATGGAGTATTCCTTCGACCGGTTTTTGCGGGACGTACGGGAAGGAACGGACAAGGCAACACTCTTTGAGGAGATTATCGGCAGGATACTCGAACAGAAAAAGCGGGAAGCCTCATATCCATGGGACCCTTCCGGTGTCATCCTCGAGGAGATAAAAAAAATTTACGTAAGGCTTTCATCAACCGGCAGGAAAGCAAGGGTCGTAGACCTTTCGGCAGACATGCAGGCATTAAAAATAATTATCAGGGCTGCAACCGGAGAATTAGAGGATATCGTTTTAAACTCAGGTCTTGATAAAAACAAAAACTCTTCATATATGTCGGTCCTTGAGGCTGTCGGGAAAAACGGGTTTTCCGATATTATCGGCAAGCAGCTCAAAAACCCGCCTGTCAACAAACCGGGGAAGAAGCAGCCGGCATTGCAAAACACATATGAACGGATAACGGATAAATGGGCGGAGGTTGTTGAATTATTCAGGGAATACACTACTTATTATGCCCGTAATTTTTATATACCTTATCTGAAGGTGTATGAAGAATTCCGTGCAAAGATCGAAGAGATGAAGAGGCGGCAGGGGAAGATATTCATTGAAGACGTCAACCGGTATCTTGCCGAATACCTTAGCAGTGAAATCGTACCGGACGTCTACTTCAGGCTCGGCGAGACCGTCTTCCATTACCTCATTGATGAATTTCAGGATACCTCGCCTATCCAATGGCGCAACCTCAGCCCTTTACTTGAGAATTCACTCTCGCAGGGAGGCAGCCTCTTTATTGTGGGAGATACCAAACAGGCGATTTACGGATTCAGGGATGCGGACTACACCATCATGAAAGATTCTGAAGAGAGCAATCCCTTCCCTTCCTCGGAACACCTCGTAAAGGAACTCGATATAAATTACCGGAGTCTTCAGAAGATACTCGCTTTTAATGAAAATGTTTTTAAAAGGACCGCCGCAGGAAACGCCTCGTATAAAGAGGCCGGAAAACAAAGCGGATTGACTGATTATACGCAGAGGGTTGAAGAGGGAAACAAAGACGCCGGATATGCGGAAGCAGTCATATACGAACGGGATGATGAAAATCCTCCTGAAAGGGAAAAAATTCAGGAGATTATTCAGGATTTGACAAGGCGGGGGTTTATTTACGGGGACATTGCCGTTCTTACGCAGAAGAATGAAGACGCGGTCAGGGCCGCTTCGTGGCTGAACGATAAGGGGATACCTTTTATTTCTTTCAGCAGTCTCGATATAAGGCGGAGGAAGGCTGTCGGCGAAATCGTCTCATTGTTGAACTTCCTCGACTCGCCGACTGATGACCTTTCCTTTGCGTCCTTTATCCTCGGCGACGTCTTCAACCGTATTATTGAAAAAGACTCGATTATGCTCAACAGGGAACAACTCAGGGCGTTCCTCTTTGCGCACAAGGACGGCCCTCCCCTTTATAAGGCTTTCCAGAGGGAATACGAACAGATATGGAAAATATATTTTGAAGGGTCCTTCAGGTCAACCGGTTATCTGCCTCTCTATGACCTCGTTACGGAGGTATTCAGCGTCTTCAGGGTTTTTGAAACTATGGAGAATGAAGAGGCGGCCTTTGTAAAGATACTCGAAGCGGTCAAGGAATTCGAGGGACAAGGTTATAACAGCCTGAAGGATTTCCTTGAATTTACCGCAGGCAGTGACACCGGCGATGCGGAATGGAATATGGATGTGCCAAGGGACATCCCTGCCGTTAAGGTCATGACTGTCCATAAATCCAAGGGACTGGGGTTCCCTGTTGTAATCGTCCTGCTTTATGAAGGCCGTAACAGGGGCTTTGATTACCTGATGGAAGAAACGGAGGAAGACGTCCGTCCGGTCAGGTTAACGAAAGATACGTCAAAATGCGACCCATCACTTGAAGCTATATATAATAAAGAGACCCTGAAGGAGCTGGTCAACAAACTGAACAGCCTGTATGTCGGGTTCACCCGCGCAAAGCAGGAGCTTTATGTAATCGGGGTCAAAGGCAGGAAAGAAACGTTCCCTTTTGATCTACTGCCCTTGGATAATTTTCCTCCCTCCGCCAAACCTCAAAGAGAAAAGAGCGCGGATGATAAACACCGGCAAGCTTTTGAAATCAGGCATTACCACAAAAATCTGAAGTTTCAGACCCGCTCCGACGATATCCTGAATATTAAAGAAAAACAGAGAGGAGAATTCATCCACAGGGTCCTGTATTTTGTGGAATACATTACTGACGGGTTTCAAGACGCCCTCAAGAGTACGATCAAAAGAGTTGCGGCTGAAACCGGATTTTTCAATGAAATTAAAGCCTCTCTCCTCGCATTTCTTACACACAAAAATATTGCGGAGTATTTTAAACGCCGGCCGGGCAGAAAAGTCATGCGTGAACAGGAGTTCTCCGACGGAGAGGGCAGACTCTACCGGATGGACAGAGTAGTCATCGACGCTGATAAAATCACGGTCATGGATTTTAAAACAGGATCGGATAAAGAGGCTGAGGAGAAATACGAGACACAGATGAAGACATACATGAAGCTGCTGAGGGACATATATCCGGATAAACAGATTGAAGGCGTAATCGCTTATGTGGATTTGAAGGAGATAAGGAGAATATTCTGAACACATTGATTATCAATCCGTCGCAGAGCCTGATTGATGAGATTATTCCTCATCTTAACCGTACCGGAAAAGACTGCTCCTCAAACCTCATCGTCTTCCCCGGCAAACGGCCTTCACACTTCCTGCGGAAGGCAATCGCACAACGGATAAAGGGGAGTTTCATTCCGCCCGTAATTTTTTCGATGGATGAATTTGTGGATTTTATTTATGAAAGCGGCAAGAGGGAGTTTCCGCACCCAGGCGGATTCGCCGAGGCGAAGGCAGGAGCGGGTCGAAAAATAGAGACCATTGACGCAATTGCCATCCTGTACGATCTACATAGAAAGGCTTTGCATCCTCTCGGCGGCGACAGTTTTCAGACACCGGACAGCTTCTTCCCCATTGGGCTTAAGATCTACAGGGACCTGGAGGAATTATTCATCGAGGGCGTCAAACCTGCCATGATAAAACAGATAGAACCGTATACAACCGAAGCCATACCCGAACATGCCTTAAAAGGGCTTCAGTCATTATCTTTCTTCTATGAGCAATTCTACGCGGCGATTGAAGAAAAAGGATTATCGACAAGGTCGCTTAGATACCGGGTAGTGTCGGAAAAGAATGAAGACGCAGAGTTGGATAGTTATAAGCAAATTGTATTTGCAGGGTTCTATGCATTGACGAAATATGAAAAAGTCCTGTTCAAAAAATTGCTTGAGAAAGAAAACACCCTTTTTATTTTTCAGGAAGGACCGGGGTTGGAAGAAAAGCTATCGGATTTAGGAATAGATAAAACATATAACACCCTCCCCTTAATCCCGTCTCCCCCTGAAATCCATTTCTACAGCAGCCCTGATACCCACGGTCAGGTATATGCGCTCGGTAAAGTAATAGAGACAGGGCTCGGAGAGATTGAGCATATAAATGAAAAAACCGCCATCGTCCTGCCTGTCGCTGAAACTCTTTTCCCTTTGCTCAGGCAGGGTCTCTCTTTTTTAGATGAAACCGGCTACAATATTTCGCTCGGCTATCCTTTGCACCGCACGCCGGTCTTCGGGTTCCTTAACAGTCTGATGGAACTCATAACTTCCATGGACGATGACCGAATCTACATCCCTGACTATCTGAAATTCGTCCTTCACCCCTATACGAAGAATATTTATTATAACGGCAGCGCTGAAATCACAAGGATCACGTTCCATGCGATTGAGGAAAAGCTTACCGAATCGAGGACCAGGACCTTTGCAACACTGCAGGAACTGGAGGAAGACGCAAACCTTCTGAATTATGTGTTGGAAAAGGCGCCAAAGGATGAGAAAGGGATTACGAAAAGCGCCATAAAAGGACATTTAAAGACCGTCCATCTCAACACCATTGAGAAATTCCTGTCGTTTGAAAACATCAGGGATTTTGCGGAAAAGTGTACAGGCCTTCTCACCTATATCTTTCACAACAGCACTGCAAGACTGCACCCGCTCTTTTACCCTTTTTCCGAATCATTCCTGCGCGAACTTGAAGTTATATCCAAATCGCTGCTTAGGGATTTTGCCTTCAATGAAACGGTCAGCTATTTTACATTTTTCAGGAAATACATCATGACCGCCTACAGCCCTTTTGAAGGCGCTCCTTTAAAGGGCCTTCAGCTTCTCGGCTTCCTTGAAACAAGGAATATCAGGTTCGATGAAGTTTATATCCTCGATGCAAATGAAGAAGCAATCCCTGCTACGAGAAAGGACGACTCGATACTGCCGTTCAGGGCAAGACAGATACTGGGAATCCCGACTTATATTGACAGGGACAAGCTTGCCGCATATTACTTTGAAATCCTATTGAAGGGCGCTGCAAAGGCGCATATCTTTTTCATTGAAAACGATAAAAAAGAAAGGTCCCGGTTTGTCGAAAAGCTGCTATGGGAGAAGCAGAAACGGGACACTTCAACCGACTCGAAAAACTACATACAACCCGTCCAGTACAAAGTGAATCTCGACAACCCTGTTCCTGCAGATATAGCGAAAACAGCCGGCGTGACGGACTATCTTAAACATTTTGAATACCATGCAACGGCGCTCGATAAATATCTTGCCTGCGGGCTGCAGTTTTACTACACCTATGTCCTCGGCCTCGGCAAAAAGGAGGAGGTTTCGGGAGATATTGAAAGGATCGACATCGGGAAATTTGTTCATAAGGCGCTCGCGGAATATTTCAAAAAAAGAAACGGCCGGCAGTTAAAAAAAGCGGACTTGAATGTCGAAGAGCTGTCGCTCCTCGCAGACAAACTGTTTGAAGAACAATACGGCAAGGACCCCTCCGGAGCCGCATATCTGTTAAAAGTTCAGATAAAGAACCGTCTGAAGGATATCCTCAAAAAATACTACATCCCGTTGATTATGGAAGAGCAGGTCGCTGTCCTCGGGACGGAAAGCAGAATGGCAATTTCGGAAGGCCCTTTCCACCTTAAGGGCTTTATCGACAGCATAGAAAAGAGAGGGAACAAGATATGCATAATCGATTATAAGACCGGCGCAACCTCCAACCGTCTGAAGATCAACTTCAACAAACTCGACCCCGACGATAGGGATTCATGGGATAAGGCCATAGGCAGCCTTCAGCTTCCCTTCTATCTTTTGCTGTATTCCGGGAAGACCGGCGCAAAGATAAGGGATTTAAATGCCATGTTTCTGCTTCTCGGACAATCAGGGATAAGCCCTAAAATTGAAGCGCCGCTTTTTGAAACCGGCGATGAAGAACGGAGATACGGAGTATTAAAAAACATCATACGGCGTCTGCTTGAAGAAATTGTTGACCCTGCTCAAACGTTCAAAGCGGCGTCGGACAAAAAAGCCTCCTGCCCGGATTGCGGTTTTAAATACATCTGCGGAACTCAGTGGGTGGTGAAGTAAATTAACCCAAAAAATGCAATTAAACTGTCATAGAAACTGCAAATGTCCAAAATAAATTCATTTTAGACATTTGCAGTTTTTGAATTAACCCCTTCCCGATTTCCTCTTTTGCGCTTCCAGTGTCTTCTTCCTTAACCTGATTGATTGGGGGGTTATCTCGACAAGTTCGTCCTCTTTGATAAACTCGATCGCCTGCTCAAGGCTCATTATCCTCGGCGGCACTAACTGTAAGGCTTCATCCGCGTTTGATGCGCGCATATTCGTAAGCTTTTTCTCTTTTATCACGTTCACATCAAGGTCGTTGCTTCTTGAGTTCTCTCCGATGACCATGCCTTCATATACCGGGGTGTTTTCCTTTATAAAAAGCGTTCCCCTCGGCTGCAGGTGAAACAGTGCATAAATAGTAGTGACGCCCGCTCTGTCTGCGACAAGCGCTCCGGTCTGTCTTTTTGAGATCGGCCCCTGCCAGACGTCATAACC
>JBAZWR010000005.1:0-37054 GCA_041660325.1 Thermodesulfovibrionales bacterium
CAGGGGCGACGCCTTTTCGTGGATTTGTTCGCGCATTTTTTCATCAATCTCCATGACTTCGAAAATGCCCGTTCTTCCAAGATATCCCGTGCTCCTGCACTCTTCACAGCCTCTGCCGATTGATACCTTATAATTCTTCACTTTTTCATAATCAAGTTTCAGGATATAGCATTCATCTTTGGTAAGATTATATTCTTCCTTGCAGTGCGTGCAGACTTTTCTCACCAGCCTCTGAGCAATAACGCCTATGATCGTCGCATTGATAAGGAAGGGCTGGACGCCCAGGTCTATCAACCGGGTAATCGAGCTTGGCGCGTCATTGGTATGCAGCGTCGAGAGAACGAGATGACCCGTAAGCGACGCCTGGATCGCATTTTCCGCGGTCTCAAGGTCCCTGATCTCCCCGACCATGAGTATATCGGGGTCCTGCCTCAGGAGAGTTCTTAAACAATTTGCAAAGGTAAGGTCTATCTGGGGATGCACGGCGGTCTGGTTAAAACCCTCATATACCATTTCTATAGGGTCCTCAATGGTTGATACATTAACTTCGGAGGTAGATAATATCTTGAGCAGGGAATAAAGGGTCGTGGTCTTGCCGCTTCCCGTCGGTCCGGTGGAGAGGATAATGCCGTTTGTGTTAGTTATGAAATTTTTCACAAGCTGCATTTCTTTCCGGAAAAATCCGATATCCTCTATCTCCTTCATCAGAATAACGGGATCGAAGATTCGCATTACGACTTTTTCCCCGAAGGCCACGGGCAGAGTTGATATTCTGAGTTCCACTTCTTTTCCCTCGTGCGCCGTCTTGATCCTTCCGTCCTGCGGACGCCTTTTCTCCGCAATATCCATCCTCGCAAGCATTTTAATTCTCGATATAATCGGAGGATGGACGGCCTTTGGGACCTTATGGATATTGTGGAGGATGCCGTCTATCCTGAACCGTATAAGGCTAAAGTCCCTTTTCGGCTCGATATGTATATCCGAAGCCCTGCTTGAATATGCATAGTGGAGAAGATATTCGACGGCGTTTACGATATGCTGGTCGGTCGCCTCAAGTTCACTGATGGATTTCAGATTGACGAACTGTTCAAGGTTAGCAAAGTCCGTCTTTGAACCGATCTCTTTGTTCGCAGAGGTAATCGCGGATTTGAACCCGAAGAACTCCGTAATTATTTTGAGGATATCCGCCTTTGTTGTTACAACAATATCGACCTTGTATCCGGCGCTCCTCTGAATCCAGTCAACCGCTTCCCTGTCAAAAGGGTCTGCCGTAGCAACCGTCAGTAAGTTGTCGGACAAAGCTATGGGCACTATCTGATGTTTTATTGCATAAGGTTTAGATATGACCTGTGTGACGACTTCATAGTCAAGCTTCAATGGATCGATTTTCAGAAAAGGTTTATTCAGGTGATTTGCCACAGTCATCATTATGATTTCAGCGGTCAGAAGCTTGCCTTCAGTGCCCGGCGATGTGATTTTCAGCGATTCAATAATATCAATGAGGGTCACTACCGACGGTTCGCCGGCAAGATGACGCGGCACCTGTGTCCTTGCTTTCAAAAGCTTTGATCTCAGCAAAGCCTCTTTTGACCTGATGAGCTGGACCTGCCCGGCATTCAGCAAACCATCTGCAGTTAGAATATCCAATAGCATTTCCTTACCGTTTTCTTTCATGAAAATATAATAGCATTAGTGTCATACTCATACAAAATATTTTTATGGTAGTATAAAGTTATCTTTGCGTTTAATTCTTGACTATACGTAAAAATATATCGGGAGGAGCCGTATGAAAAGAGTTTATTTTACCGTTATTTCGTTGACCGTTTTATGTTTATTATCAACCTCGTATGGTTTTCAGCAAAAAGACCGGAATTGCTTTAAATGCCACACGCTTAAAAAAGACGAGGCACAGGCATTGCTCAAAACCTTTGACCCGGACCTCAAAGTCCTGAATGTAAAAACAGGTCCCGTAAAATATCTTTGGGAAATAGATATCGAAAAGAAAGGTAAAAAAATTTTAGTTTATATCGACCTTCCCAAAAAAAACATCTTTACCGGATCGCTTATTTCGATCCAGGGGAAAAAGAATCTGACCCAGGACAGCCTCTCGGAATTGAATAAAGTAGATGTATCAAAGATACCTCTGAAGGATGCGCTTGTGCTCGGCGATAAAAATGCAAAAAACAGGCTCATTGTTTTCGACGACCCTGAATGACCCTACTGCGCAAAACTTCATCAGGAGATGAAGAAGCTTGTGGCAGAGAGAAAAGACGTCGTCTTTTATATCAAGATGTCTCCATTGAAAATGCACCCGGGGGCGTATGAAAAATCAAAAACTATTGTCTGTGAGAAAAGCATAAAACTTCTTGAAGACGCCTATGAGAAAAAACCTTTGCCCTCTCCAAAGTGCAAGACTTCCGTGGTTGATGAGAATGTAAAACTTACGGAGAAACTCGGCATCACAGGCGCGCCTGCACTGGTGCTCCCTGACGGCAGGGTATCAACAGGTTACAGAGATGCAAATGCAATGAAGGCGTTGATAGATAAAAAGTAACCTAAATGTTGCGTGAAAATGAAAGGCAGATATGATAAAAAACCTTTTAAAATGCGACAAAAATTGATCCATATTCACCTGACGGCACTTTCAACCTAATATGTCTTTTAGATAAATGCGTATCAAACAGTGATAATAGTGCATCATGGTGTCGCTACAAGACCTTTTCATCGCATCTGCCCTGCCGTTTATGCAACATTCAGGATCGGGAAATGTGAAGAAAGCATAAATACATGTTAAACTTTTTATGTGCCTATTATTAAAGTAGACCATCTTGTAAAGAAGTTCGGAAATATTACCGCAGTTGATGATATTTCCTTTGATGTTGATGAAGGGACCATCTTCGGTTTCCTCGGACCCAACGGAGCCGGAAAGACTACAACCATAAACATCCTCTGCACGCTACTTTCTCCTACTTCAGGAAATGCATCTATCGCCGGACATGACTGCATGGGCGAACCCTCCGAAGTAAGAAAGGCCATTGGCATAGTCTTTCAGGATTCAACCCTCGACAAAGACCTCACCGCATACGAAAACCTCATGTTTCATGCCCGGTTGTATAATGTGCCCAAAAGTGAGATGAAGGAGCGGATACATGAAGCCCTGATGTTTGTCGATCTTAATGACAGGAAAGATGATCTCGTCAAAAAATTCTCCGGAGGCATGAAGAGGAGGCTCGAGGTGGCAAGAGGGCTGATCCACAGGCCGAGGGTGCTATTTCTTGACGAACCCACTCTCGGACTCGACCCGCAGAGCAGGGCAAACCTGTGGGAATTCATAACGGAGTTGCCGCGCCGGCATAAGGTGACCATTTTTATGACCACGCATTATATGGAAGAGGCGGAGGTATGCGACAGAATTGCCATCATCGACAACGGAAGGATTATTGTCTCAGGCACTCCTGATGAATTAAAAAAGACCGTAGGCGGCGATGTTGTCTCGATAACCACGACTGATAATCTGACAGCCCGAAAAGAGATAGAGAATCTTCTGAAGCTCGACGTTGCGGAAAAAGGGAACGAACTGTATATGACATGCAACAGAGGAGATACCTGCATTCCCGAGTTGATAAGATCTCTGGGAGATAAGGTATTGTCGGTTAAAGTACAGCGGCCCACATTGAATGACGTATTTCTGAAACTGACCGGAAAGACGATAAGAGATGAAGAGATAAATTCAGGCGATTCAGTGAGGGAGTCGATAAGGGCATACAGGAGAAAACATTAAACATAATGGAATTTAACGCAATCTACGTTATCGTTGCACGGGAATTTAAGAAATTCATACGGGAGAAAAGCCGTCTTTTCTCTGCGATAGCCCGTCCATTGCTTTGGCTCTTCATCGTCGGTTCAGGTATGTCGCGCCTCGTCCCCGGCAGTGCCGGCGTCTCCTATACCCAGTTTATCTTCCCCGGAATTATCGGCATGACCATTCTCTTCAGTGCGATCTTTTCCTCGATCTCCATCATATGGGACAAGGAATTCGGATTTATGAAGGAAATCCTTGTGGCGCCGGTATCAAGGTTGTCCATAGTCATCGGCAAGGCATTGAGCGGCACAATCATATCCACTATTCAGGCAGTCATTATTCTCGCCCTTTTCCCGTTTCTGGGTTTTCATCCCGGTATTTTGCAGATTATAGCCGCCATTTTTATCTGCGCCTCTCTTGCTTTCTGCATATCGTCTTTTGGAATAGTGATTGCAACGTTCTATGACAGTTACGAGAGCTTTAGCGTTATCATGAACTTCATCATCATGCCGATGTTCTTCCTCTCGGGAGCAATGTATCCGGTAAAGCTTCTTCCTGCGATACTTCAAATCGCAGCAAAGCTGAACCCGCTCACATACGGAATTGATGCGATAAAACACGTTTTGCTGCCTGCCGAAACGGGACAAATGGGCCCTGATTTTTCCATCTTAACAAGCTTAATGGTTATCGTTGTTACATCGGTAGTATTTGTGCTCATAGGCGGCAGGGCATTTGAACGGAAAGAATAAATCAGGTCTGTTGACTTCTATAATATAAAACGTTACTCTCAAGTAATTATGACTGGGATAACCCATCAATGAACACGGACTTAATATTTTTCTATTCGGTCCTATTCCTCTTTGCAGGTATTGTTGTTTTTTATCTTCTACGGATAGTCATAGGGTTTTACAAAACAAAAAAGCGGCTTAACCGTGAGGACAAGTCACGTGTCGGTTTTGTCGTAGATACATTTCACGAGCTTGTGGCCAAACTGAAGGACAAAGAGAAAGAACTCGAACTCCTCATGAAAAAGGCCGAAGACAGGGCAACGGTCATCGAAGGCTACAATGAAAATATACTCCAGAGTGTTCCAAGCGGCGTGATAAGTTTTGACGAGAATTTAAGGGTCACAAAAGTGAACCAGGCCGCGGAAAAGATACTGGAAATAAGAGGTGAAGAAATATCGGGTAAGCTGCACACAGAGGTGTTGAAGAAACCCATAACCGATCTTTTGAGTGATAAAAGCATCATCGAGAGAAGAGAACTTATTTATACGACGCCCTCCGGCAGAAGGATATGGCTTGGTCTTACGCTCTCTCCTCTTAAAAACGGTTCCGGCGCGATAATCGGGCAGATCCTTGTCTTTACCGATCTGACACATCTCAAGGCCATAGAATCCCAGATGCAATTGAGGGACAAGTTATCAAGCCTTGGAGAAATATCGGCGGGAATTGCGCACGAAATGAGGAATCCCATGGCGGTTATTGCAGGATATACAAAACTGTTGTCGAAAAAGGCTGATAATTATATGAAACCCACAGTGGATGCAATTTCAAAGGAGATAGTCGTAATGGACAGGATCATCTCCGACTTCCTCTCCTTTGCGAAACCGCCTGAACTCGCTATTTCCGAAGTCGATCTCAAAACGCTTCTCGAAACCTGTGTTACCTCGGTTGCAGGCGAGAGAAATGATATCGTCCGCAATATTCAGATCGAGGGTCAGGCTATTGTTAAAGGTGATGAAGTGCTTTTAAGACAGGCCTTCATAAACCTGATACAAAATGCGGCAGAAGCAATGCCGCAGGACGGGACCCTGACAATTAAGGCGTCCGCCTCAAAAGGTCCGGGAGGCGATTTTCTTGATTTAAGTTTTTCCGATACCGGCCATGGTATTCCGGAAAACATAAAGAACAAAATCTACCTGCCTTTTTTTACAACAAAGGAAAAAGGCACGGGTCTCGGCCTCGCAATCGTCCATAAGATTATCGTCTCGCACGGCGGCAGCATCTCGGTTGACTCCGGTGATAAAGGGACGACATTCAAGATCAAACTGCCGCTCAATAAATAAACCCCTAAACGTTGTACAAACGGCAGGGCAGACGCGATGAAAAGGTCTTCTAATGCGACAAAAGATTATATTCCGAACACATAAATGCAGATATAACCTGTGGTGTATTTCAAAAGAAGGTCGGATGCAGTATTAAAGTACATTAAGGTGTCGTCCGCACTCAGGCGGATTCGCCGAGGAGAACTACAAGACCTTTTCATCGCATCAGCCCTGCCGTTTGTGATAAGTTTTGCAACTGGCAAGTAAACCCTTGTTTGATCATTGCTTAACCTGTAAAATGCAATTAGACCGTTATAGAAACTGCGGATGTCCAAAATAAATTTATTTTTCGATACAATAGTGTACTTATATAGATGTGTTACTAAAATATTTTTATGCAATTACCATGAACTATCTTTTTAAATATAAGCATCGAGTTAAATAGATTTATTTTGGACATCCGCAGTTTTTGGGTTAAGTAATCTTTTTTCCCTCCACCGGTAATACCATTCTCCGAAGACAATGGTTATTATGGTCAGTCCGAACCCTGCAATAACATCGACCACATAATGATATCGGCAGTACACGGTTGCGAAGATAAGGGCTGATACTATTGGAAGCGTCATCCAAAAGTATCCCCTCTTATATTTATAGGAGAGATAAAGCACTAATACCGTTATTCCGGTATGTCCGCTTGGGAACGCGTCCCTCTTTATACCCTCAAGCCCGTTTAAAAAATTCTGCAGCGGCTCTGTAAGATAAAGACCCTGTAGTCCCGTGCTCTGAAGGCCATTCAAATAGAACCTCGGTCCGAGAGCGGGGAAAAGGATATAGCCGAGATATGAGAGATAGAAACAGAACATAATCATAAACAATGACTTGTTGAATTCTTCCCTTTGATTGTTAAACAGCAGGACCGCCCCATATCCTACGGGAACGAAATAGTACATTGAATAAGCTGCCTGCAGGATGTCCGTTAAAAAGGGATTCATAATACTCTCAAGCATTACCGTAGGATGATTTCCAAATATCATATAATCAAGCCTGATAAGCAGAGGGTCTATGTCCACCGGGTTGATATAGTGCACAACCCACTCAAGGCTATCGAAGATGGTCAGGATGCAAATGGTCGGGAAAATCAGATCATAAAAGAAGCTGAGGAATTTCCCTTTCTTTTTATATCGTATCAATGCAATCTGCGTAATGAGCAGGATTGAATAGAGACTGATTAAGAATGATGCTTTTGGAAGGGATTGATAAAAAGCTGCGGTCAACCCGAGGACGAACAAAAGGAAGATTATGGTTACAGTGTCCCCCGGCCTTTGGTTGATTATTGCTCTGATTAGTCTTCCCATCAGAGCTTGCTTAAGGCCCTTTTGACTGCTTTTTCCTTCTTCGATAACTGACGCGGGCTGCCTTTTCTCCGGGGTTCAATATATTCCTCTTCATCTTCCTCTTCGATACCGGAAAGGTCTTTTGTACTCAGGGCGTTCAGAAAATCATCCGACGATACGGGGATGGAACCGGTCTGCCACGCATGGCCTGCAATTTCCCTGTCCGACGTCACTACTATCCATTCACGTCTTTCTGCTGAAATCATTCGCTTGATAACGGCGTCCGCCTTATCGCCTATCCTCGAATAAATCACTTTCACCCCGCCGATGACGGTCCGGCTTTCCTGCCCCTGCCCCGTCCTCCAGCCGTCAAAGACAACTGTGAGATCATGGCTTTTTCTCTTCCCGTATTCGATAAGCGCATCGATAAGCAAATCCCTCTGTTTTTTGAGGTCGTTATGAGATATGCCGATCAGATTGTAGCCGTCGATGATTATATGAGAAATGGCTTCCTCCCTGTATACATAGACGTTGCAAAAAATATTCTCAATATGTTTATAAAGTATACCAGAATCATTGAAACTACCTTTATCCGCAAATGATAAATATACACATTACATAGTTATCATTTGCTTTATGTAGCATATGTCACTAACGTGACAAAATATGGCAGTATTTATACTGCACTATGTAATAAAAGTTACAATAAAGGGATACAAAATATAAAGTGGTACCCAATTGTTATGCTTAAAAGCTTTATTTTCCTAATAGGACCCCCTACCCAGGTAGGATTGTAAACTCTTTATAAAATCTATTAAAATGTAGGTGATGGATAAGGTTTATCATACATTGAAGTATTTATTCATAAAAAATCCGGCGACTAATGAACAATAAAGGCATATTATTTGCATATATTTATTGCAGGCTCAAATAATTAATATATTTAATTAGATAATTAATATACGAATATTAAAAACTTTTAAAAAAATAGTATGTGCTTTTAGGGAGGGATGATAATGCACGTTAATAATTTAATAAAGCAAGTTGCGAAAATTCTCGTTATTCTGTTATTCGTCTTCAGCGCTTCATATAGCTATGCAGCAGTTCCTGCGGGGTATTCGGATTACTACATCCCGGGGGACGAGGTAAGCATGTGGACCATTTTTAACAGCTTGGACGCTGCTGCCACTACCACCATGCACACCGTAATTTCCGTAACCGCATGGTCGGCAAACACAAAGGTCTACTACGACCACTGGGAGAGCTGTAAGGGTATTCCGGTCGGATCAGTAGGATGCACAAACGGGTACAACTTCGACCCCGACAACCCGGACGCCACAGCCGACGAGATTGTCACACTAACAAATACGGGTGACCAGCGTGTATTCGAGTCATCCAATATCCCAACCAATCCAAGGGGTACTAATACGTTCTATGATGGCGGTGACCGTATATATGTTGCCGGCGGCGCAGTTACAATAACCCGCGCCAGCTGGATCGAGTCTGTTGGGGTCGGCAACCAGGCTGCAGCTTGGGAGATATACCCTGTGAAGCCGCAGCTTACCACGTACACTGTGCCGTTCGGAGAAAACCTCGGGTTCACTGATTTCGCCCGGGTGTATGTTCTCATTCAGGCAACAGAGGATAATACCACCTTCACCGTCGATCTCAACGGCGATGGCACACCCGATATGCTCAACGTAAACCGGAACGCCACCAAGAGTTTGGCTGACGGAGACACGACTACAATTACCCTTAATAAAGGTCAGACTTTTCTTTTGGACCGAATCAGCGCCTGCACCACAAATCCGGCCACCTGCATAACGAACCCCGGCAATCTCAATTCCGGGACCGCTATACAGGGCAACAAAACCCTTCAAGTCAAATTCGTCGCCGGTAATCCGAATCAAAACTACCGCGCCCGCGGCTTCAGCGCATTCCCCCGCGGCTTCTGGACTAAGGACTATTACGCGCCTGTAGACGAGCCCACAGGAGGAACTATCCACACCGACTATTATCTCCACAACCCGAATGCTGCTGCCATTACTATCTCCTGGTCTTCAGTTTCCACCTCCGGCTCCTTCAGCATTCCCGCAAAAAGCACGGTTTCATTCAGGACTGCCTCCGGAGTGTCCGTACCGGTAAACTCAGGTCTCTACTTCAGGGGGAGCGACGTTTTCTGGGGTGTAGGGGTTGGCGATGCCGGTGGTAATGCTTACGAGTGGGGATACAGCCTGCTGCCATCCACGATGCTGTACAACGAACACTTCCTCGGATGGGCACCGGGTTCGATTCCGGTGGACATTGCGGGAAACCCGGGCAACCAGGACAATGACGGGGTATTTCTCATCGCAGCACAGGACAATACACGGGTCTGGGTGGACTTCGACGGAGACGGCGTTGCGGACCTGATCGACGCTAACGGAGATGGCACGCCCGAGTCATCTTACGTCACACTCAACCGCCTGCAGACGCAATTCTTTTACGATCCCGCGAACGCTGCCGGCGGCGGGGACCTCTCGAAGGCACACTTCTGGAGCACCGGTTCATTCATGTTAGCATATGGCGAAAACGCAGATACCGCAACAACATCATCGCCATCTCTGGACCTCGGCTATGTTGGCATACCATCAACCGATTTTGTCTCTCTTGTTCTCACTGTTGACAAATCGGTGAGCCCACAGGTAGTGTCCACTGCATTGGGCTCGCAGGCTACTTTTACAATCAAAGTGAATTCCCAAAAATATACGATAGACGGTGTTGCGGTTACGGACTATTTGCCGGCAAGCTGGCAGTATGTGACCGACTCTGCCATTATTACCCAGCCGGGCCTGACACAGGTCAACGGTTCTGCCGCCAATCCCACAATCACAGGGACCGGACCATACACACTATCCTGGTCGAGTACACAGGTCGGCGGTAATATGCTCGAAAATCAGGAGATCACGATCACCTTCAGTGCTCAGACAACAGCCGTTCTCGCTGCCGGGACCCTGAGCCAGAACAGGATAAAGGCCGTCGGCACGAGGACCTTTGGAAACCCTATCCAGACGCAGACCTTTACCGCGACTGATTTTGTCTTCGTAGATTCGGAGAACTCGACAGGTCTCACCATCACAAAAACCTCGGTCGCCGACCCTTTAGTCCCAGGGCAACAGTTCCCTTATACCGTTACGTTAAATAACCAATCATCAACAACCCTCACAGGCATTTCTATTTTCGATCCATTGCCTGCCGGAGTGAGCTATGTAGCAGGCAGCGGCTCAGTGACCTGTGAGTTAGTCCCGCAGAACGTCCGCGATGAGTTTGCATCCGCCGCTTACAATCTCAACGGCCCGAACAATACAGCAACCTGGGCTGGCAACTGGACGGAGACTGACAGGTATGGGAATGGAGCGACCGGGGCGACAGATGGCTTGGTATGGGTCACGGGTGGTGCATTGCAGTTCAGGTATCAAGCTTCTAACGTGCGCGATGATTTCACCACCAATGTATACACCCGGAACGATGGCACAAATAATTGGAACGGATCCTGGACAGAGACCGGCGATGACAATGTTGCCAACACCGGAAGCATCACCGTCGACACAGGCAACAACAATCGCGTCAACTTTGGGCCAGGTGCTGCAGGCCGTACCATCACCAGGACTGCGACGGTTTCGGGGAACAGCGCTACTATCAGTTTCACCCTCTCTGACCAAGGGATCGATAATGGGGAGGGGATAGTGGCCGAGTACGACCTCGGTCTCGGTGCTGGTTTTCAGACCATTCAAACTATTACCAACAACACGTTGACTGGCACGAACCCACTCACCCTCAGTACAACCGGCGCCACCTCTATTACACTCAGATTTCGTAGCTTCGGCACATATACCGTCAACGACAACGCCGGAGTTGACGCTGTGAACATTTCCTTCAACAATTCTGTCGGAACAGCGATCCAGCGCACCGCCAATCTCACCGGCGCATCGAGTGCCTTGCTGAACTTCAGCTATGCTCCAGCAGGACTCGCGGCAGGTGATACACTCGTGGTCGAAGCCAGCAACAGCGCGGCCGGTCCTTTTACGACCCTCTCTACCTTCACCGCCGGTACTCCCAATGTTGCGCCTCCCTATAATCTCAAACCCTACATCTCGGCCAATACGACCATTCGCTACCGCATTACCGGCGGATTCAATGCCGCCGGCAAGACATTTTCCGTCGATAACGTTGATATCACCTACTATGTACCGAGCACTTTTGCGTCCAAAAGTCCACCCGATTTCCTGCTGAGAAGCACGGGCTGTCTTATTAGTCCGGGTGACTCCCTTACACTTACATATAACGTCACAGTGGACAACCCGCTGGCTACGGGTATAGATCAGATAACAAATACCGCCTTTATAAACAGCAATGAGATTATACTGCCTTTAAGCGCAAGCGTTACCAATATAGTCGTCAACCCGAGTTCCCAGAGCGCTTCAGTAGGGGACAAAGTCTGGTTTGACGTCAACGGCAATGGAGTTCTCGATGTGGGCGAACCGGGTCTTGCGAATGTGGAAGTGACCCTGAAGGACCAGTACGGTACCCCTTTAATGACGACTATGACGGATGCGACAGGTCATTACCTGTTTACCGGTGTCCAGCCGGGCAATGGCTACTACGTTGAGGTTACATCAAGTACGCTCCCGTCCGGGCTGCAACAATCCGCTCCGAGCGGTCACACCGACAACCGCACAAATGCTTTTAATCTGACCAATGGCCAGTCTTATATGGACGGGGACCTTGGTTATAAGTCTGCACCGGGGAGCGCCGCTGTCGGAAATATCGTCTGGAGCGATGCAAACAGCAACGGTACGCATAATGCAGGCGAAGCCGGTCTTGCCGGGGTAATCGTCCAGCTCTGTTTCGACGCAAATGGAGATGGCATATGGGACACTAACGAAAAGACAGGTTCAGGTTGCAGTACCACCACTACTGCACCAGACGGCAGCTATCTGTTTACCGGGGTACCGGCAAGCGGTACTCAAGATTACTTCGTATATGTTGACGGTGCACAGACAAACCTCACAGGGTATACAATGACTGCGCCGTCTACCGATCCACTCTACATTAACAATCTCAGCGCCGGTGACGTGGTCCAGTATGCAAACTTTGGCTACCACGGTACGACATATTCCATTACGGATCGGATATGGTTTGATTCCGACGCCGATGGGTCTTTGGACGTGGGGGAACCCGGCATTGACCTGGTTACAGTAGATCTGCTGGATGCCAGTCTCAATGCTATTGCCACGACCACTACAGACGCCAATGGATCCTTCACCTTCTCGGGGGTGAAAGGAGGCGGAGCCGACTATACCATCAGGGTAACCGACACGAACAGTAAGCTGACTGATTATTTTGGAACTACTGCCTCTGCAATAACCCGTTCAATGCAGGTCCCAAACCTCAACGGCAATATAGATAATACTGCGACGCCTCACTTTGGGTATGGCATGAGGGGAGGCATCGGCGATACCGTATTCAACGACCTTAACGGCAATGGAACTCAGGATGCGGGTGAGACTGGAATCAGCGGGGTCATAGTGAAATTGTATTCTGACTCGGGCACTCTCGGCAGAATCGATGGCAGCGATGCTGTTGTTGCCACCCTTACCACTGATGCCGACGGCCGCTATCTCTTCTCAGGACGTGCTAACGGAAATTATATCGTAAGCATCGAATCCCCGCCGGGCGGTTACGCATATACGGGCATTGGCGGAAATGCTGACAGCGATCCTGTGACGATCGGACAGCAGCAGGCTGCAAGCATCGCCGGCAACGGCAATGTTCTGAACAAGGACTTCGCTTATCAAGTGCCACCCGCTTCAGCCCGCAGCGTATCAGGGATGATATGGAATGACATAAATAATAATGGAGCTATCGACAGCGGTGAAACCGGAATAGCGGGAGTAACCATTGATCTGTTGCAAGGGAGCAATGTAATTGCCACCACCTCTACTGACTCCGGCGGCAATTACAGCTTCACCGGTTTGCCGAGCAATACTTATACTGTCCAGATCACGGATAACGCCGGAGTTCTAAGCGGCTACGTCGGCACCTATGAAAAGACCGAGGGCACGACAGGTCCTTTCAACGGTCAGGAAACCGTAGACCTGACCAGCGGCAACCAGACAGGGGTAATTTTCGGCTACGTCAGTCCTGTCATCCCGACACTGGTGGTCCTCTCATCCTTCGGCGCCTCTGTGACTGACGGTCAGGTAGTAATCGAATGGGAGACAGCCACTGAGAAAAATACATTGGGCTTTTATCTTTTGAGGCTTGATGCGGCAACAGGTGCATACCGGAGCATAACCGAGGGATTGTTGCCGGGCTTGATCACCGACCCGAGGGGCGGGATATACTCCCTTGTCGACAGAGGAGCTTTTCCCGGCGAGACTTACCAATATAAGCTTGTTGAAGTCGAGAGAAACGGCAAGCAGATTGTTTACGGCCCATTCAGCGTCTCTGTGGGAACGGGCAATGTTGCCTACTCTCAAAGCGTCAGAACGAATTCAGTCCAGGCGTCCAGCACAGGAAGCACATCTGCGGTTTCCGGCTATAGCCGAAGAGCGAGGCAACAGTCGGCAGTCAGGGAGTCCCTTATACAGACAAGAAAAGTCTCAGAAAAAACGGTCCTTGAACAACAGCAGATGAAGACCTCTGCAGCTACAGGAAGCAGGGTCAAGATACCTGTTGCAGAAGACGGCTTGTATTATATAGATGCCGCCGACATATCTGCTGCCACCGGTATCAATTCTACAACGATCAAGTACTGGATAGGCATTAAATACCTGTCCATGAGCAATCAGGGCCTGCCTGTTGCGTACCTGCCGGCCCGCAATAATATGGGTATGTTCTTCTACGGTACAGGGACGGACAGTGTGTACACACGGAATAATATCTATTGGATCGACAGGGGAAAAGGGTTGACCATGAGAAATGAGACCGGATCTGTTCCCGCGCCTCCGGCAGCTGAAGAAGCCTTTTCCGATAGCTTGCACATCGAAAAGGATGTTTTCCCGAATATGAGCCAGACTAATAACCCTGCTGAGGACTATTGGGATTGGGACATGATCTATTTGAGCGTTGATTACTCTGATGGTCCAAAGAGCTTTAACTTCTCGGTAAACGGAAAGGCAGACACTCAGAAAGAAGCAAGCCTGCAAGTTCATCTTGTCGGCGGCTCGGATTCCGGGATAAGCCCTGACCATCATGTTGTGGTAAAACTGAACGGTCAGCAGATTGGAGAGGGACTATGGGGAGGACTGAACCCTTATTCTCTTACAGCCACCTTTAGCCAGTCATTGATCAATGAAGGTGAAAATACGATCGAGGTGCAGGGCCTGCTCGATGACGGTATTCCCTGGAGCATGTTCCTTATAGACTCCTTTGACCTCAACTACCAGAGGCTGTACGAATCGGAGGGGGACCGGCTCTTCTTCAAGGGAGACGGGAACCAGAGCGTCAAAGTCAAGGGGTTCACCTCGACAACCCCGGATATCCTTCTTTTCAACGTCACGAATCCGAGAACTCCGATTTTAAACACCTCGGCGATTATAGACGGCTCGACCGGGAACTACGGAATCAGTTTCAAGCCGGGTTCGCCTGATGCGCGCTATCTGGCGATTGCACGAGATGCAGCCGTTAGAGTGGTCAATGCCCAGGGGGCCAACCCGTCATCCCTCCGGTCACCGGGCAACATAGTTGACTACCTTATCATAGCCCCCAATGAACTGGCGTCTGCTGTAAGACCTCTTGCCGACTATAGATCACAGGGGATGCGGAGTAAGGTCGTAACAGTTGATGACATCATGAACGAATTCAATTTTGGTCTCTCAAGCCCTGAGACTATAAGACAATTCCTGACCTATGCTTACAAATATTGGAGCAGGCCGCCTAAATATGTACTGCTGGCAGGCGGAGGAACCTGGGATTACAAGGATAACGAGGTCGAAGGCGGTAACCTGATTCCTCCGGCCCTGGTACCCACTTCAAGCGGGCTTTCCACTTCTGATAATTATTTGGCTGATATCAATGGAGATCATGTACCGGAGATGGCTATAGGGAGGCTCCCTGTACTCACTCCTCAGGAGATGCAGAATGTCATCGGGAAGATAAAGACATTTGAGGCTGCAGTAAATAACCGCGTTATCATGGTTGCGGACAATCCTGACGATGGAGGCGACTTTTCCCCGGACAGCGAGATCATAGCCGGCCTGTTCCCATCACGTTACATTTTGGAAAAAGTTTACCTCGGCGAATATCCTTCGACTGAGACGGCAAGAATGACGCTTTTCAATTACATAAACGCCGGATCCGTGTTTTTCAATTATATAGGACATGCTTCATTCGACATGTTTACTGCCGAGGGGCTATTTACATCAGACGATATTGGGTCTCTTATAAACGGGACCGGTCCGCCTGTGATAACCGCTATGACGTGCACCGCCGGCGAGTTTGCAATACCGGGGTATCCAGCCATAGGCCAGTTAATGCTGCTGAAAAATGGCGGAGGAGCTACAGCGTTCTGGTCGGCTACGGGACTGTCCGATAATGCAGAGGCAAAGATACTGAATCGTGAATTTTACAACGCTGTTTTTAACAGCAACAAGAGAGTTCTCGGAGATGCGGTGCTGCAGGCATTCAGTAAATACAAGACCAGCGGGTCAATGCCGTTCATGATGGATATCTACACCATACTCGGCGATCCCGCGCTTAAGCTGAAGTAGCCTACAAATGGAGCCGGAACACGTGTTAAACAGCGGGGAGTATAACAAGGTCTTTATACGGAACCGTGACGTGGTATCCCGAAAGATCGCAGGGGAGCTATTCCTGGTCCCGGTCAAAGGTAAGATGGCTGATATGGAAAATATTTTCACTCTTACCGCTGTTGCCGAATACATATGGGACAGGCTGGACGGACAGAAGAGCCTGAATGAAATCCTGAACAATGTCGTAGACCGTTTTGATGTTGAACATGAACAGGCTGAATCCGATATCCGTGAATTCATCATGGAACTCATAGGCGCGGGTCTCATCACCGAAGAGAGTATCTGAAGGTGCAGTGTACGGACCGGAAATGGCTGAGTACTGATGAATACCTGGAAAAGTTTATCACGATGGCGCGGCAGCGTCGCATTCCCCTTTCAGGCAGCCTTGAAATCACTTCCCGTTGCAACCTGAAGTGCGTCCACTGCTATCTCGGACCTCAGGACGAAAGACAAAGACGTGGGTACAGGGAAATGAGCGCCGAAAGGATTCTGGACATCATTGATGAAATTACGGACGCGGGTTGCCTGTATCTGCTGTTCACCGGCGGGGAGCCATTGCTGCGCGATGATTTTCCCCGGATCTATCGCCACGCAAAGGAAAGAGGACTTCTGGTTACGGTCTTTTCCAACGGCACACTCGTCAATGATAAAGTTGCAGGGATGTTCAGGGACCTTCCCCCGCATGAAGTGGAAATAAGTCTGTATGGGGCCACGGCGCCTACTTATGAAAGAATCACCGGCGTCCGCGGATCGTACGAAAAATGTATGCACGGTATAAAACTTCTCGTCGATAATAAAATAAAGGTCAACCTCAAAACCATCCTCATGACCCTGAACAGTCACGAATTATCGGAAATAGAAAACATCGCCAAAGAATTCGGCTCAAGGTTCCGTTTTGACGCTGCGATATGTCCCGGTTTTGGAGGGGACAAGACCCCGCTGAAATTGAGGGTCTCACCCGAAGAGGTTGTGGACAGGGAATTTGCTGACGATAAAAGGGTCAGGCAGTGGAAAAAGTTTTTTGAGGAATCAAAAGAACATGTCCTGACAGATGACCTTTATGGGTGCGGCGCCGGGGTGACCGGTTTCCATATCGATCCATCGGGTAATCTTCAACCCTGTCTTATGGTGCTTGATATCTGGTATAATTTGTATGAAACCGGATTTCTTGAAGGGTGGAAGGACATGATATCGCGGATAAGGGACAGGAAAGCAGGGCCTGACTTTCCATGCAAAGGATGTGAAAAAATCAACTTGTGCGGTTATTGTCCCGCTTTTTTCAGGCTGGAAAACGGGGCGGAAGATGTACGTTCTGAATACATATGCAGAATGGGCGATCTTCGTTATCAGCGCATAAAGGATCACCCTTTGGAAGGAGCCAATTATGACTCATGAGAGAGAAACAAAATCTAAACTGCTTTATGAGAAACCGAAGTTGAGAACGATCCCGCTTGTTGCTGAAGAAGTACTGGCTATCAATTGCAAAACAGCAAGTGGAGCGCCGGGGAAAACCGGCAAAAGATGCGGGTTTGTGCCTTGTTCCGTGCCCGGGGCATATGGATCGTAATGGTTGCGGTCTGTCATTCCGTCATAATGATTCAGGCTGCCTTTGCCCGCTGAACATAGCAATAGCAAAAGTCAATTTCGCCGTACACTGCAACGATATGCCGGTGCTGGTTGAAACCCAACCCGCCTCGTACACCCCTTTCCTTACGGAAAAGGCCGTATCCGGTACAGGGTCCCTTACTATTGACGTTGTCCTTAACACGAAAGAATTCCCTTCCACTGAAGCGCTTACGGAAATTTTTGAAGACTGCGGTTCCTGGGCTATGTTCAGGAACGGGGATGAGCATTATTTGGTCATCAACCCTTCTCTCGCAGGCGGACCCGAGTGTATAGTCCGTTTCAATCCGCGCTTTGAAAAAGCGGTCGTTTATTGTGGGGATATGGATATTGTAGAAGTGGCCGGCAAGAAAATGGTCCGGAATCCTATCACCTATCCTGCGGACCAGTTGCTGCTCATGTATATGCTTGCAGACAGGGAAGGGGCTTTGATCCATTCGTCAGGGGTTGAGTTCCACGACCGTGGCTACATGTTATCCGGCAGATCAGGGGCAGGCAAAAGCACTATCTCAAGAAAATTTGCATTGGCCGGCCACGAGGTCCTGAGTGACGACAGGATTGTCGTCAGAAAAATTGATGGCGAACTCAGGATGTTTGGGACACCATGGTCAGGCGAGGCCGGGATAGCCGGAAATAAGGACCTCCCGCTTCACGGTATCTTTTTTCTCCATCATGGAGAGGAAAATCTTATAAAAGAAATACCACCGACTGAGGCCATAGAGAAACTCATGCCTGTGACTTCCATTCCATGGTATGACAAAAGCATGTTGGCAAAAGTTCTCACTTTCTGTGAAGAGATAGTTTCCGCCTGCCCTGCATATGATCTATTCTTTAGACCCGATATAAATGTGAAGGATGCCTTTGAAAACTTCATTCCAAAATAAAGGAGCAGATCCCATCTCATCTCCTGAATTGATCGGACCGGAGAAGATAATGCTTTTCGAAGACATACTGAACAGCGGTTTGACCCTGCGCGTTAAGGTAACCGGGAAGAGCATGGCCACAGTCCTCCAAGGCGGAGAGATCCTGACAATAAAAAAGACGCCTTCTTCCTCTTTGCATATCGGGGACCTGATATTTTTCAAAACCCGGCTTGGGTTTCCTTTGCTGCACAGAATTGTTAAAAAGGGTTATGAAGAGAACCTGCATATATTCCGAACAAAGGGAGATGCTTCACTATCCATGGACGAACCTGTCAGAGGACCTGAGATCCTCGGTAAGGTAAGCAGTGTTGAAAAGCAGTTGTCCGGGGGAAAAACAATACACATAGATATGGAATCCTTTTTCCGGAGAAGCATCAATTATCTGATGGTTTTTATCAGTCTTGGCAGGTTAATAATCTCGCGTGTATTCTAACTCGCCAGTTGTAAAACTTATTACAAACGGCAGGGGTGATGCGATGAAAAGGTCTTGTAGCGACACCTTAATGTACTTTAATACAGCGCTCCAGCCTTCTTCTGAAAGACACCGCAGGTTAGATATGCATTTATGTGTTCAGAATATAGTCCTTTGTCGCATTAGAAGACTTTTCATCGTATCTGCCCTGCCGTTTATTGCAGCGTTTAGGTTAACGTACTGATTTATTGCATTTGCCTTATCTCCCTTATCCTCTCCGCTACCGGCGGATGCGAATAGTAGAATGCTGCATAGAGCGGGTGCGGGTGCAGATTTGAGAGATTGTCCTTCGAGAGCTTTATTAACGCAGTTGCCATGGCCTCTTTGTTCTCCGACAGCTCACATGCAAACCTGTCGGCCTGCCTTTCAAAGCGTCTTGAAATATAAGCGCCGAGAGGCGTAAAAGGAAAAGCGGCAATGCCGCCTATAAAGCCGAGGAGAACGACCTTGGTAAAAAACGTGCTCTGCTGAATATCAAAAAGGCTTGCAAGAAAGTCCGTTCGCAGGATCCTGAATGAGATGTAAATCCCGACAAAGGAAACTATCTCCATCCCGACTATCATCTTCAGGACATGTTTCTTCTTCCAGTGGCCCGCTTCATGGGCCAGAACAGCCAGTATCTCATCACGGTCGAATTTTTCGATCAGGGTGTCATAGAGTATTATTCTTTTGACCTTTCCTATGCCCGTGAAATATGCATTTGTATGGCGGCTTCTTTTGGAGGCGTCCATTTTAAAGACCCTGCCGACCTTGATGTTCGCTTTCTCCATTATATTTTTCAGGCTCTTTTCAAGCCCGGCATCATCAATCGGCGTGAATTTGTTGAAGAGCGGTTCTATTACATAAGGCGATATATACATCATGAATATGCTGAATACGAGGAAGAAACCCCAGACCCATATCCACCAGAAATCGGGGCTTGACTGAATTATCCATAAACCGGCGGTTATCATAATCGCCGTGAGCACGGACGAAAGCAGCAATGATTTGAAAAAATCGGCCATCCACAATTTCGGAGTCATGGTATTAAACCCGTATTTGTTCTCGATCCTGAATGTGCCGTACAAATCGAAAGGTATATCAAGGACCGTGCTTGCGGCGCTTAAAAGCAGAAAAAACAATAGGCCGGCCGGTATGAAAAACAGGTTGAACGCCGCCACCCGGGAATTATATATGCTCAGGACTCCGCCGAAAATAAATACGACCGTAACGATATTGCCGAAAATTGATGAGATAAAGCCGAACCGCGTTTTCTCGGCTTCATATTCCTGGATCCTTTTCAGAAGGTCCTCGTCTATGTGACCCTTAAGCTCATGAGGGACCGATAAACCGTGCTCCTTCATATGCCGCAGGTTCAGATACCGGAGCAGATATTCAAAGCCTTCTTTCAGGATGTATAAAACAAAAATGATGATAAGATATGCTTTCAGAATAAAGCCTCCTTTTTACTGCTGAATGGTCCTAAATGTTGCAAGACATGTTCTCAACATGAAAGACAGACATGATAATAAACCCTTTAAAATGCGACAAAAATTAATCCGTATTCACCTTACGGCACTTATAGCTTAGGTGTATTTTAGATGAATGTATATTGACCGGTGTTAATAGTACATTAAGGAGTCGCTTAAAAGCTTTTTTATCATGTCTGTCTTTCATTTTATGCAACTAATGGTTGAGCTTTATTTTATCTTAAACACCCCGTTTACATGATACACTATAATATCTGATATGAGGACATTTCAACTTCCTGCAATTTTATTAATCTTGTGTATTATGCTTGCCTCCGGGTGCAACGGCCCCGAGCTTACAACCGTGGAATACGGGGAGATCGACACCTCACAGGAGCCTGTGCAGACGCCTTATAAACAGGATGAAACTTTCACGATTAATATTAAAGACGGACAGTTCAGTATTAAGCCTTTGGCGGAATATAAAATTTCCGCGGTAGTTGCCGGCAAAGAGTCTTATTCTTATGGCTGGAGCGGAAAGGTTGCTCCGGTGGACCTGGCGCTTGCCTGGGGAAAAATCGCGGAACCTGAGAATAAAAAACATGTCTCCTTCAGTCAGAGCGACAGGTGGTATTTCTTTACATACAAACCGGAAGGCCCTTTTGATGCATCCTACATCTCCGGACATTCCGCAAATAATCATATTATTCCCGCCACTGAAAACGTCCTCAAGGCAGTAAAGTCCGTTAAAGAGCGTGAAAAAATTATTCTTGAAGGCTTTCTGGTAAACCTGACAGGCACGGTTGAAGGACAAAAGGTATCGTGGGGCACAAGCCTGACACGGAATGATTCCGGCGATAGTTCCTGCGAGCTATTCTATGTCACTAAAGTCAGAATAGATAATAAGGTCTATCAATAAAAAAACGCTAATAAACCTATACGTAAAATAATCTTAAGTAACCATGGACCATATCAAGACACGCATCCCTTTTATCGTCATGGGCATAACCTCCATGCTCCTTCAGATTACCGTTCTCCGCCTTCTGCTTTCCACATTTTCAGGCAATGAGCTTGATATCGGAATAACGCTGTCCTTTTGGCTTATCTATGTGGGGCTGGGAAGTTTCACCGGGGAAAAGTTTAGATCAAAGAATGCCTTTACATTGTCTTTTCTTCTCATCTCCATCCTGGCGCTGCCGACTGTCATTGCAATAAAAGCGATAAGACCCGCCCTTTCTTTAGAACCCGGAGAAGCCGTATCGCTTGCCTCCATCATACTGTCAACCGCTGTTACCCTCCTGCCGGTTTGTTTTCTTATCGGTTTGCAATTCCCGCTTGCCGTTTCCTTTTCAGGCGAAAAGAATGCCGCAGGAAAAGTTTACGGTCTTGAAGCTCTCGGCGCATTCATCGGCGGGGTATTTTTCACCTTTGTTATTGCTTCGAGAGTACAAACCTTTGAGCTATGCCTGATCATATCAATAATAAATATCCTCACGGCAGTATATATCTCCCGGAAAAAATTTATATCTTTGTTTTTACTTTTACCGGTCCTGATATATTTTGGTTTTTACAGGCTTATCCCCGCCCTTCCCTATCCTCATATGGAAACCCTTCAGACCGTTGAATCAAAATATGGCGAGATCAATGTAGTCAAGCTTCGGGACCAGACGAGTGTTTATGCAAGCGGACGGCTTTTATTCTCATATCCTGATTCTCCGGCCGATGAGATTAGTTCGCACCTGCCTATGACGTTGCACCCTTCGCCGGCAAAAATACTCGTTATCGGAGGTTCTCCCGGGACCCTGCGGGAGTTTCTGAAATATCCTGTCGAGGGGATTGATTTTGTTGAACTCGACCCGAAAATCATAGCCGTATCACGGGGTCTTTTAACCGCGCCGGAAGACATACATGCGCTGAAAGACCGGAGATTGCAGATAATAGCCGGCGACGGCAGACGGTTTATAAAAGCATTGAACGGACGGACATATGACCTGATAGTCATCAACCTCCCGCCGCCTGCTTCTGCCGGGATCAACAGGTTTTATACAACCGATTTCTTTCAGGAGGCAAAGGCCGTCCTGCATGATAACGGGATACTGTTTATCAACATACCGTCATCAACCGGTTATATCGGAAGAAGCATGCAGACCGCAAACGGTTCAATCTATAATTCATTGAAAAGCGTCTTCAGAAATGTCGGGGTGACCGCACAGGAATATGGAGGGCTCTTTGCGTCCGACTTTCAGCTCGCCACAGATACTAAAACCCTTGAGAATCGATTCATCTTGAGGGGAATTCAAACGCAGCACTTCAGCCCTTATTTTTTCCGTGACGCCTTTGATCCCTTTAACACGGATTATGTCAGACACAGACTGGACGAAATCACATCCGTCAATACGGACCTGAAACCCTCATCGTATCTTTACAATCTCATGTTGTGGTCGGAGGCGCACGGAGGCAGGGGGCTTTTTATCCTTCTGAAAATCAGGGAATGGCATATCATTCTTGCCATGCTTTTTATCCTTTTATCGTCATCGTTCTTTATCTTCAGGAAAAAATATACGGTCGTCTGTTGCTCTATTTTCACAACAGGTTTTTCAGGTATGACATTTATGCTGACAGCGCTTCTTGCGTATCAGGCGATATACGGCTATATCTATGAGATGCTCGGCATCCTCTCGGCGGCCTTTATGATCGGCCTCTGGTCAGGCGCTGTTTCGACAAAATACATGAAGAACACATTTAAGACGCTCTTCTATCTGGAGTTGTTAACGATAACCCTTGCAGTTCTATCTCCTCTTTTTTTCAGGGCGGAACCCCTCTTTTATGTTTTCATCTATTTGTCCGGGATTATTACCGGCAGCCTGTTCAGCGCTGCGAATGTAGCCTGGGACGGTAATGAAGCTGCCGGCAAACTCTACGGTATAGACCTGGCAGGTTCATTTGCAGGCGCGTTGCTCTCCGCGATAATTGTTATACCACTTTTCGGGTTATATAATGCACTTTTATTGATAGCAGCCCTAAAGGCATTCTCGGCTGTAATGATCAGAACTGTTCATGAATAAAAGCTTTGCTATCACACGGCATATTGCAGTTTTTTGTTGACATGACGGGACTATTTTTTTATACTGAACATAGGTTCACATGAACAATCGTTCAGGTATAGAGACAAAGAGGAAGATCGTTGACGCCGCCGGAGAGATATTCTCCTCGAAAGGATACGCTGCGGCAAACATGAGGGAGATTGCTCAGGCCGCCGGGACAAGCGTCGGCGGTGTGTATCTCTATTTCAAGAATAAAGAAGAACTCTATAAGAGCCTCATCAGCGAAAAGCGGAACAGTCTCGGCGGCATGATAGAGACGAGTTCGGCACAGGCCCGGACGGCTGCAGAGGCATTTTCCGCTTTTGTAAAACTCTATCTCGACTATGCTTTAAAACATAAAGAATTTATTCTCCTCCATATCAGGGAGCACGGGTTTACATTCGGACTGGAAGAAAAGAAGAAATTCTTCAGGCAGCAGGTCAGCCATCTTGAAAAGATCATCAAAAAGGGAATCCTTGCAGGAGAATTCAGGGAATGCAATTCAAGAGATTTGTCAAAGATCATTTTGGGATCTCTCAGGGGCATTGTAATCTCGATAGCGCTGGATGAAGGCGGCAGCGTTTCACCCGGCACGCTTAGCGCATTTTTCTTAAACAGCCTGTTGAAAGAAGAGATTTCCGGTTAATATCATTAATAAAAAATCCCGAAGGATTAATCAGGAGAAACAAATGGGTATCGCATTTAAAGCTGCAAAAGCAATCACAGGCTGCATACTGACCGTTTTACTGGCAACATTGATATCTGCCTGCTCCGGAAAACCGGCACAGCTCCCGCCGAAGCCGCCGGTTCCGGTAACAGCCGGAACTGTGGTTCAAAAGACCGTCCCTGTGCAGATCCGGGCTGTCGGCAATGTTGAGCCCTATTCTACTGTATCGGTGAAATCCCAGATAGGAGGCGTCCTTACCCGTGTTCATTTCAGGGAGGGACAGGATCTAAACAAAGGGGCGCTGCTCTTTACAATCGATCCCCGTCCTTATGAAGCTGCGCTGAAACAGGCCGAAGCGAACCTGACAAAAGATATTGCCCAACTCGAAAATGCAAGGGAAGAGGTCCGTCGCTACGCCGAACTCGTGAAAAAAGGTTACGTGGCCCAACAACAGTATGACCAGATCCGTACCAATGCCGCCGCCTTTGAGGCAACCGTTAACGCTGACAAGGCTGTGGTCGAGAATGCACATCTCCAATTGAAGTATTGTTATATATATTCTCCCCTTACAGGAAGGACAGGCGCTCTCATGGCAAACGAGGGCAATCTGATTAAGGCGACCGCAGACAATGCAATGGTTGTCATCAACCAGATCCAGCCCATCTATGTCACCTTCTCCGTTCCTGAACAATATCTCCCGGAGATAAAAAAATACATGTCCGGAGGGAAAATCAAGGTCCAGGCATTCATAACAAAGGGGGAAGACAACCCGGAAGAGGGAACACTTACTTTTGTGGATAACAGTGTCGATCTTGCTACCGGAACAATCAAGCTGAAAGCCACATTTGCCAACAAAGCCAGGCGCCTGTGGCCCGGTCAGTTTGTTGATGCGTTCATGACCTTGACCACACAGCCCAATGCAATAGTGGCGCCTTCGTCAGCTATTCAGACAGGCCAGAATGGTCAGTATGTTTTTATTATAAAGGACGACCTCACAGTTGAATCCCGCCCTATAGAAGTCGGCAGAACCCTTAATAGTGAAACAGTCATTGATAAAGGTCTGCAGGCAGGTGAAAAAGTCGTTACTGACGGACAGTTGAGGCTTGTCCCCGGGGCTAAAATACAAATCAAAGAAAAGACAGAGGGCAAATAGACATGAACGTCCCGGAACTTTTTATCCGGCGGCCCATCATGACCACGCTGATCATGATGTCCATCCTGGTATTCGGGATAGCAGCTTACAGGCTGCTGCCGGTGAGCGACCTCCCCAATGTGGACTTCCCCACCATCCAGGTGACGGCCAGCCTGCCGGGCGCAAGTCCCGAGACCATGGCATCTGCCGTAGCAACTCCTCTGGAGCGGCAGTTTTCCACAATCGCCGGTCTCGACTCCATGACATCCACGAACGCTCTAGGAAATACCAGGATCACGCTGCAGTTCAACCTGAGCAGAAATATCGATGCCGCGGGCCAGGATGTTCAGGCAATGATCGCAAAGGCGTCGAGGCAACTCCCGCAGAATATGCCGGTCCCTCCCACGTACAACAAGGTGAATCCGGCTGACCAGCCTGTAATATATCTGGCGCTGAGTTCCCCGACTCTTCCTATCTCGACAGTCTATGAATATGCCGACACATTTATAGCTCAGCGCATTTCCATGATAAGCGGCGTTGCCCAGGTCCAGGTCTTTGGCTCCCAGAAATTTGCGGTCAGGGCCCAGCTTGATCCAAGGGCTTTGGCATCCAGAAAGATCGGCATAGATGAAGTAGGGAACGCACTCGCTCTCGGGAATGTGAACCTGCCCACAGGGACTTTGCAGGGAGATAAGCAGGCATTTACTATCCAGGCAACGGGGCAGCTTTACAATGCAGCAGATTACCGCCCTTTGATTGTGGCCTATCGCGGCGGTTCGCCGGTCCGACTTGACGAGCTGGGCAGAGTAATCGATAGTGTGGAAAACGACAAGTCGGCGAACTGGTTCAATAACGAGCGTGCCGTTGTTCTGGCAA
This sequence comes from Thermodesulfovibrionales bacterium, assembly GCA_041660325.1. GTDB lineage: Bacteria > Nitrospirota > Thermodesulfovibrionia > Thermodesulfovibrionales > SM23-35 > DYFC01. The sequence continues at coordinate 26,203 of JBAZWR010000005.1, forward strand.
TCCAACGCCAGCCCGGCACGAATACCGTTGAAGTGGTGGACAGCATTAAAAAACTTTTGCCTACGTTTAGTTCTCAGATTCCTCCTTCTGTTAAGCTTGAAGTTCTGTACGACCGTTCTGTATCCATTCGCGAATCAGTCAGGGACGTCAAGTTCACACTATTAATTGCGCTCTGTCTCGTAGTTATGGTCATTTTCCTCTTCCTGCGCAACGTCTCAGCGACCCTCATTCCAAGCCTTGCTCTGCCTTTCTCGATTATCGGGACCTTTGCCGCCATGTATATCATGGGGTTCAGTGTGGACAATATCTCACTTATGGCCCTGACCCTGTCGGTCGGGTTTGTGGTGGATGATGCTATTGTAATGCTCGAAAATATCATGCGCCATGTCGAGAAGGGGGAACCGGTCTTCCAGGCCGCTCTGACCGGTTCAAGAGAAATCGGCTTTACCATCTTGTCCATGACACTTTCTCTGGTTGCCGTATTCATACCGGTGCTGTTCATGGGCGGAATTCTCGGGCGAATTCTACACGAATTTGCCGTGACCATAAGCATGGCGATCCTGATATCCGGATTCGTCTCTCTAACGCTCACCCCGATGCTGTGCAGCCGTTTCATCCGCCCGGCAGGAGCTGAGAGACATGGCCGCCTTTATCTTCTAATGGAGCGCTTTTTCGACAGGATGCGGAAAACCTATGAATGGACTCTGAAACTTGTTCTCAAGCATCGGCTGACTATCCTGGTGCTGACTATTGTTCTTACCGTTGCAACAGGCTTCCTGTTCACAAAAATTCCGATGGGGTTCCTTCCCTCGGAAGATACAGGCCAGATATTTGCCTTGACCGAAGCTGCCCAGGGTATTTCATTTGATGACATGGTGAAGCACCAGAAGGCGCTGGCTGCAATAATCAGTGAAGATCCCAATATTGCCGCATTTATGTCAGCCGTAGGCGCCAGCGGAGTAAGCGTTGCGAATAATACCGGGCGTATGTTCATGCGTCTTAAGCCCCGGAGCGAACGAACTCTGAGCGCTGACGAGATCATACAGGAATTGCGTCCAAAGGTCTCGCAGGTGCCGGGCATCATGATGTTCATGCAGAATCTCCCCGCTATCCGTATCGGCGGCACACTGACCAAAAGCCAATACCAGTTCACACTTCAGAGTCCTGACACGGGAGAACTCTATCGGGCAGCCGTGGAACTGGAAAATAAGATGCGGGCAATGCAACAACTGCAGGACGTGACCAGTGACCTCCAGATAAACAATCCACAGGTCAATATCGAGATTGACCGTGATAAAGCATCCGCCCTCGGGATAACGGCTAACCAGGTAGAAGACGCCCTCTATTATGCCTATGGCTCAAGGCAGGTATCTACCATTTATGCACCTAATAACCAATACCAGGTCATTCTTGAACTGGAGCCGAAATACCAGACGGACCCGTCGGCTCTGGCACTGCTTTACATCCATTCAGACACAGGCCGGCTGGTGCCTTTAAATACACTGGCTACTCTGACACGAAATACCGGCCCTTTAACTGTAAATCACCTCGGCCAGCTCCCGGCAGTCACTATTTCTTTTAACCTCAAACCGGGCGTAGCGCTTGGTGATGGAGTGAATCTCGTTGAAAAACTCGCACGTGAGACCCTGCCTCAAACAGTAAGCACGAGTTTTCAGGGTACTGCACAGGCATTTCAGTCGTCAATGAAAGGTCTCTGGGTATTATTGATAATGGCTCTACTGGTCATTTATATTGTTCTTGGAATACTTTACGAAAGCTTTATTCATCCCCTCACAATTCTTTCCGGGCTTCCTGCAGCCGGGTTCGGGGCGCTCATAACACTAATGCTTTTCCATAAGGACCTGAATATCTATGCCTTTGTCGGTGTCATCATGCTCCTGGGAATAGTCAAGAAAAATGCGATCATGATGATCGACTTTGCCCTTGAGGCGCAAAGGACAAGGGGGAAGACGCCATTGGAAGCAATATATGAAGGCGCCATTATCCGTTTCCGTCCCATCATGATGACCACGATGGCGGCGCTTATGGGGACCTTGCCGATAGCCGTAGGTTTCGGAGCAGGAGCGGAATCACGACGCCCGCTTGGCCTGGCTGTTGTCGGAGGTCTCATCGTTTCACAGCTTTTGACGCTATACATAACCCCTGTAGTATTTTATTATATGGATAAGTTGCAGGAAAAAGTGAAGACCAATGTCGGGAAACGTAAGAATATGGTATAAGATTAGTCTATGAAAAGAAAAAAGCTCTTTATAATAATCCTCATACTCATAGTCATTGCTGTCATCCTTTTCTTCTATCTAAACAGGTCGAAGAAATCTGAGTCCATTAAATCGACCGGCATTATAGAAGGGATTGAAGTAAACCTTTCCCCGAAAGTGTCAGGCAGGATTTCTTTTTTATGCTGCAATGAAGGTGATCCAATCAAGGCAGGTGAAGTCGCTTTCAGGCTGGAAAGCGAAGACCTCATGGCGTCGGTTAAAAAGGCAAAGGCCGGAGTTGAGATGTCAAAAGCCGATATCCATGTTTCCGAATCTGCTATAGAAAGTTCGAAGGCGAACATCGCGAGCGCTGAAGCGGACATCAGGACAGCCGAATCCGACGTGGAGAAAGCAAAGATCCAGATGGAATTGGCCCTGAAGGAAATGGACAGGGCAAAGGCGCTCTTTAAAGACGAGTTTCTTTCACAGCAGACTCTTGATTCGAGGGTCGCAACGTATAATGCTTCCGAAGCAGACTATGCCTCATCGAAGTCGAGACTCTCCGCAGCTCATGCCAGAAAGTCTGCCTCCGCAGCCCAGTTGAATCAGGCTGAAAACCAACTGAAAGCTTCCAGGGCGAGCCTCAGTGAATCGGAAGCAAACCTTTCTTATAACATCGCAAAGTTTGATGATACGACAATGACAAGTCCCGTTTCCGGGACCGTAGTATTGAAGTCCCTGGAAAAGGGTGAGATAGTCAGTCCCGGCATAACTCTTTTGACCATTGTGGATATGGGAGATCTTTATGTAAGGGTCGACATAGACGAGACGCTGATTAACAGTATTGCTTTGGGCGGCGAAGCCCTTATCAAAGCGGAAGGAAATTCAAATGCCGTATTTAAGGGAACGGTTTCAGAAATAGGCAGATATGCGGAGTTCGCAACTCAGAGAGATGTGACACGCGGCAGGCAGGATATCAGGACGTTCAGAGTCAAGATAAGACCCGGCGATACCGAAGGAAAACTGAAACCGGGCATGACCGTGGAAGTGGAAATACCAAAAAAAAGGTAACATCGGATGCCGGAAGATAAAGCCGTTGAGGTTAACGGTATAACAAAAAGATACGGACAGGTCGTCGCAGTTGATAACGTGAGCTTCGATGTAGCGGAAGGAGAAATCTTCGGGTTTCTCGGCCCCAACGGAGCAGGCAAGACCACCTTGATCAGAATGCTCAGCACACTCGTAAAACCCACGGAAGGCAGCGCCAGAGTTGCATGCTGCAATGTTGCCAAAGAGCCTGAGAAGGTCAGGCAGGCTATCGGGGTTGTCCCCCAGGCCATGACAAGTGATCTTGACCTTACAGGCTTTGAGAACATGGATATTTACGGCCGCTTTTACGGCATCTCTTCCAAAGACAGGAAAGAAAGGATAAAAGAACTCCTTGAAATGGTCGGACTGACATCAAGGGCAAAGGACCTGGTGGCGGCATACTCAGGCGGGATGAGGAGGAGGCTGGAGATAGCAAGGGTGCTTGTCCATCAGCCCAGGATACTTTTCCTGGATGAACCGACTATCGGACTCGATCCTCAATCCAGGCGCGTTGTATGGGATTTTCTGCAAAAACTCATCAAAAGGACTTCAATGACAGTATTTCTCACTACGCATTATATGGAAGAGGCGGAAGCCTTGTGCAACAGGGTCGCCATTATTGATTCAGGAAAAATAGTAGTGATTGGAAGTCCTGATGAATTGAAGGCGCAGATACCCGGTAACGATATCGTATCCCTCACACTCGAAAACCTGACAGGAGGAGTTATTGACAGGATCAAAGGTTTGACATTCGTGCACAAGGTCGCTATTGAAGACAACAGCATAAGAGTCTATGTTGACAACGGTGCATTGAATCTTCCCCTGCTGATCGATGAGACCAGGTCCTCGGGAGGCAGAATTCTGTCCGCTTCCATCCACGAGCAATCTCTCGAAGATGTCTTTATCCACTATACCGGAAAAACCATCAGGGAAGAAGAGGTCAGGAAGGTCAATTTCCTTATCGGGGCGGGAATACCTCAGAGATGGGGGAGATAAGGACCATGCAGGCGGATTTGGTGAGACTGCTTGCAGTCGTTGAAAGGGACCTGAAGAAATTCAGGCGAAACCCGATGGTGCTTGCGATGAGCATCTTCATGCCTATCATTTACCTCGTGATCCTTGGAAATTCATTCCAGGGGAAATTGCAGGGACTCCCTCTGGTTGTTGTAAACCGGGACCCCGGGCCTCAGGCACGGAGCCTCATGGACAACCTGCGGGCAGTTGAGGCGGGGCCGCAGACATTTACAGTTCTCTCGGCAACAGACATGAAAGCGGCAGTTGAAGGTGTGCGGCAAGGCAGGTACAAGGCAGCTCTGATCATCCCTCCTGATTTCAGTAAAAAGGTTGCCCTGAATGCAAGACCCGAGTTAGGTCTGTTCCTTGATAACACTGACGCCATATCTGCCGACACCATCAGGAACACGATAAACAGCTCCCTCAGATCGATCAGTCCCGATTATGTGGCTATCAGGGAAAAGACTGACCAGATATACCTGAGGGACGTTGACCTCTACAGAAAGGTTGATTATTATCAGTCTCTTGTCCCCGGCGTTGTGATTATGGCAATTTTTCTGGGCACCCTTACCACAGGCGCATTTAACCTTGTCATGGATAGATTCCTCGGCATCGACGAGAGCTATCTCCTCACACCCCTTTCAAAATCTCATATTGTCGCAGGACTTGTCATAAGCGGCCTCTCCATCACAACGATCATTGCAGTCTTAATATTTGGCGTGAGCATGGCCATGACCGGAATACCGTTCGCAAATGGAATAGGACAGTTTGCCTCAATATTGACCGTGATTATTCTTACTACGCTCTGTCTTCTGAGCCTCATGTTTGTTATCATAGGAAGGGTAAACCATCCGAGGATCGTAGGGGTCCTGAGCGGATTTCTCAATGTCATACTCTTCTTTCCGAGCGGAGCGATATACCCGATTGCAAGTTTTCCCGGATGGCTAAAGGCATTTGCAAAGGTCAACCCCGAGGCATATGCGGTTGATGCATTGAAATCCATTCTCTTTAAGGGCGAGCGGTTGAGCAATATTGCGGGAGATATAACTTTTTTGATAATCTTTACTTCGGTCATGATGACTATAGCCATAATCTCTTTTAAAAGAACACTATGACGAACAGGATATATGCAAAAAATACCAGGAGGTCAAAATGAAATGGTTTCTTCCCTTTATAGCATTTCTTATTATCTCTGTACCCTTTGAAGCCGGTGCACAGGAGATCATAAAGAAAGGCGAATCTCTCAATATCGAGAGATGTATCGAGATAGCGTTAAAAATGCAGCCCAATATTCTTGCCGCGACAGGTACGGTGCGTGCAACTGAGAGCAGGATCGGCCAGGCTGAGTCGAATTATTATCCTCAGGTAAACTGGTCATCGAGCTACAGCAGGATTAAATCTGCATCCTCTTCATCAGGTTCTTCATCGGGCACTTCAAACGGAGCTTTGGGCAGAACCGGCGGATCATTTGATCAATACTCTGCAGGTTTCAATGTCAGCCAGACAATATACGATTTCGGCAAAACGCCGACACAGGTCAAGATCCAGAAGTACAATTTTGACTCGTCGCGTTCAGACCTTGAGAACGTGAGCGAGCAGATAATCTTCAATGTCCGGCAGGCATATTACGGCGTATTGCAGACCAGGCGCAATATGGAAGTTGCAGCGGAGTCGGTCAGGCAATTCGAACAGCATCTCGAACAGGCAAAAGGCTTTTTCACGGTGGGGACAAAGCCTAAATTTGATGTTACAAAGGCGGAAGTGGACCTGGGAAATGCGAAGCTGAATCTGATACTCGCAGAAAACGCTCTAAGACTGGCCCTAGTTAATCTGAACAATTCTATCGGTCTGCCGGACGCGCCCGAATACGCACTCGAGGACAATCTCTCATTCCAGAAATACGATATTACCCTCGGAGACGCATTGTCCAAAGCATTTCAGGACAGGCCTGATTTAAAATCAGTCGTCGCAAGGAGGCAGGCGTCGGAGAGTTCCATAGACCTTGCAAAAACCGGTTACTATCCTGTGTTGACAGGCAATGCAGCTTACAGCTGGTCAGGTGAGAAATTCCCCCTTGAACATGGATGGGACGTGGGAGCCGCCCTTTCGTTCCCGATATTCAGCGGGTTTCTTACAAAATATCAGGTGCAGGAGGCAAAGGCAAATCTGAACGTTCTGAAAGCGAATGAAGAGTCAGTGAAGCAAACAGTAATTTCAGATGTGCAACAGGCGGTCCTGAACCTCAAAGCCGCTGAACAAAGGGTCCCGACGGCAAAACTGAATGTGGAACAGGCCCGGGAGAATCTGGATATAGCCAACGGTAGATATACAGCCGGCGTAGGAAATCCGATTGAAGTTACTGATGCGGAAGTTTCCCTTATAACCGCAAAGACATCTTACATACAGGCCCTTTATGACTACAAAATTGCGCAGGCAAGTCTTGAGAAGGCGATGGGAATAGCTATTCAGGCGAGGCAGTAGGATTTCACAATAGCTGTCAGGTTATTTTGAATATCACCTGCGGGTCAGCAGCCTGATGACGATATAAACCAGGAACATGAGTGCCGCGGAAATTATAAAAGTCGTTGTATCCATTTTATCCTTTGTAACGAAATGTTCTTAATGAACTATACACTATAACTTGAATTTTTGAAAACCTTTGTTATATTGTAACAATGATTTGAAGGACCTGACAGCATGAAAGAAAACTCATGCCTTAACTCATTCGGACTGAGAGAAGAGATTGTCCACAGCGTCACTCACGGCATAGGGATAGTCTTTGGTATAGTCGGACTTTTTGTGCTGATATCACATGCAACCTCCTGCGGGAGCGCCCGTCATATCGTCGGTTGCAGTATTTTTTGCGCCACGCTTATTATTCTCTATTCCGCATCCACCCTTTACCACGGCATACAACACCCGGCCGCAAAGAAAATTTTCAGGATAGCGGACCATTCCGCGATCTATCTCCTCATTGCAGGCACATATACCCCTTTTACATTAGTAAACCTGCAAGGCGCATGGGGATGGTCGCTCTTCGGAGTCGCATGGGGAATAGCTTTACTGGGTATCATACTTCAGTTTTCCCCTCTGCGAAAATATTCCCATATAAGGCTCATCCTTTATCTCACTATGGGGTGGGCAATAATCGTGGCTATCAAACCGCTGGCCGCTTCAGTCCCGCTGAGCGCGCTCAAACTGATAGTGGCAGGAGGCTTGTCCTACACCGTCGGAATAGTTTTCTATCTCTGGCGTCGATTACCCTATAACCATGCCATCTGGCATCTGTTCGTACTGGCCGGCAGTGTCCAGCACTATCTCGCAGTCTTTTGGTCGATGGACCCTTCCGGAACGTAACCTGATAATCCTATTTGCCGTAGGTCAGATAAATTTCGCTTCTTGCAGGGCATTTGCAGAAATAATATGAATAGCCGAGCAGCATGGAGTAAGGGCAATGGTCCTTGCTGCATTTATTTTTTATGATCAGAAAACTATTTGGCACCGATGATTCGATAGAGCAGGTATTCCATTCGTTATTCTTCAGGCATTCTAAATTATAGATGCATTTTTTTGTCCGGCTTCCGGTTTCCTCACTTATCACATAAACCATATAGTATTCATTATAGTATTCCTTTCCCAAAATAATAAGTTATATTTTATACCGGCAGCAGGTCACATATTAGATATAGCCTGAGGCTTATAGAAAGATTTATAATAAGTATATGGCAAAAACGGTCCGGTGCGAGCTTTGCCCTAACGGCTGTGTCCTTGATGTAAATCAAACAAGCAGATGCAGGGCAAGGATCAATAAGGATGGAAAACTGTACAGCCTTGTTTACGGGAAACCGTGCGCCGTCCACGTTGACCCTATAGAGAAGAAACCTTTCTTTCACTTTCTTCCGGGCACTACCGCTTTTTCAATTGCAACGGCAGGCTGTGTCCTTAGCTGCAAATTTTGTCAAAACTGGCAGATATCCCAGGCAAAACCTGAAGAGACCGATACCTATGATATGCCCCCTGAAAAGGTTGTAAGCAATGCGGCAGCTTACAAATGCAAATCAATCGCATACACTTACACCGAGCCTACCGCTTTCTATGAATACATGTATGACACCGCGGTAATAGCGCGAAACAGGAAAGTAAGAAATACGGTGCACTCATGCGGTTATATCAACGAGAAACCTCTCAGGAAATTGTCGAAATACCTCGATGCGGCAGATGTAGATCTGAAGGCTTTCACGGAAGATTTCTACGAAAGGATATGCAACGGAAGTCTGAAGCCGGTTCTTAATTCACTTGTTGTTCTGAAAGAAGAAGGCGTCTGGCTTGAGATCACAAATCTTGTCATCCCGACGCTGAACGATGATTTGAAGAAGATTAATGAGATGAGCAGATGGATAGTGAAAAACCTCGGCCCTGAAGTGCCCATACATTTTTCAAGGTTTATACCACATTACAAACTTACTAACCTGCCCCCCACCCCGATCGAGACCCTTTCAGAGGCGAGAAAGACGGCTATGGATGCAGGCCTGAAATTTGTTTATATCGGCAACATAAGGCATGAAGGTGAAAACACCTTCTGTCCTAAATGCAGGAAATTGCTTATAGAAAGGCAAGCGTATACGGTCGTGCAAAACAATATATTGAACGGCAAATGCAAATTCTGCCACACCGCCGTTCCGGGAGTGTGGGGTTAAGAGATGAAACGGAGAGATTTTTTAAGGACAGCTTTACTGAGCGTCATCTTCAGCCTGTTCGGTAAAAAGGTAAAGGCTGAAAAAAAGCCGGAGCAACCGTTGAAAGAGGCCATGTTCTGGCGGAGGCTTGACGATGAGTAAGAAGATAGTATCTTCTCTAATCATGACCTCCCTGCTCCTTTTCGCCTGCAAAGTCGCAGGCAAAGAACCTTCGGCGGCAGGCACGTTCTATCCCGCAGAAAAAGAAGCACTTAAAGCATCCGTTGAGGGCTTTCTTTCAAAGGCTGATAAAATTCAGTCTGCCGGCAGACTGCTGTGCATTATCTCACCCCATGCAGGATATATCTATTCGGGTCAGGTCGCCGCTTATGGATACAAACAGCTTCAGGGCAGAGATATAAAAAAGGTCATCCTTATAGGACCCGCTCATCATAAGGCATTTAAAGGCGCTTCGGTCTATACAAAGGGGAGTTTCAGAACTCCGCTTGGAGACGTCGGAATAAATGAAAAACTTGCGGACGGGCTTTTGGATCAAAAGGCGGATGTGATCTTTTATCCCGAGGCATATGAGAAAGAGCATTCCCTTGAGGTGCAGCTTCCGTTCCTTCAGACCGTCCTGAAAGATTTTACGATTATACCCATACTCATAGGCTCTCCGACACAAAAGACCTTTGACCACCTTGCAGCACGGCTTTCGGAGCTGCTTGATGATGAAACAATAATCATCGCAAGCACGGACCTGTCTCATTATCACGACTACTCACAGGCAATAAAAATGGACGACAAAATCATCTCTGCGATAGAGAGACTCTCTCTTGCAGACGCCGAAGGTCTCCTGAAATCAGGAGACGCCGAACTATGCGGAGGAGTTCCGGTCCTCATTGCCATGGAGGCGGCGCGGATTTCGGAAGCAACCCGGGGCGTCCTTTTCAAATATGCAAATTCGGGAGATGTTACGGATGACAGGGGCAGAGTTGTAGGCTATGCCTCTATCGGATTATTCAAAGACGCCCTTACAGCGGATGAGAAAAAAGAGCTTCTCGCTCTTGCAAAGGATTCCATTTCAGAGTATATCTCAAAGGGTAAAGTCCCTGAAAAAGAAATAGCAAATCCCAAATTCAAAGCGGACGGCGCCGTCTTTGTGACCATCAAGAAAGACGGCGCTTTGAGAGGCTGCATAGGACATGTCCGGCCTGTGATGCCCCTCTATCAGTCCGTTATCAAAAATGCAGTAGCCGCCTCTTCAGGCGACCCGAGGTTTCCTCCGATGAACAAAGAAGAATTGAAGAGTATGGAGGTAGAGATATCAATACTCTCTCCCCTGGTCCCTGTAAATAATACAAAGGACATCCGGGTCGGAAAACACGGCCTCGTTATCAGAAAAGGTTACCGGAGCGGACTTCTCCTGCCACAGGTAGCTTCGGAATACGGATGGGACAGGGAAACGTTCCTCAGACAACTCTGCAAAAAAGCCGGCCTGCCTGACGACGCCTGGAAGGACGCGGAGTTATATAGTTTCACTGCCGAGGTCATAAAGTAACCCAAAACCCGACTACTGGCTATTTTATCTTAATGAACTCGACCCTGCGGTTGTTCGCCCTGCCCTCAAGCGTGTCGTTTGCGTCAATCGGTCTTGTGTCTCCCCACCCTTTTGTCACAAGCCTTCCGGCAGAGACGCCCTGATTTACCAGCCATGTTTTCACAGCATTTGCCCTCTGTTCGGAGAGCGGCTGATTAATGCCGTTACCGCCCTGATTGTCGGTATGCCCTTCGATAGAAAATTTCAGCATTGAATCATCCCTGAGCAGACTTAATATCATCTTGAGAGTCGGG